>NZ_CVTH01000037.1:0-2359 GCF_900005955.1 Pseudomonas sp. 8 R 14
ACACCCTGCAGGGCCTGGACATGCTCATGCGCCTGCTCGCCAGGCCCGGCGACACGGTGCTGCTGGACGCACCGTGCTATTTCAACTTCCACGCCAACCTGGCGCTGCACGGCGTCAAGGTGGTGACCATCCAACGCCGCCCCGACGGTTTCGATTTCACCGCCCTCGAACAACTGCTGGCCGAACACCGTCCGAGCCTGTACCTGACCACCAGCGTGCTGCATAACCCGACCGGCCACTCCTTCAGCCCCAGCCAGGCGTTTCGCCTGTTGCAACTGACCCAGCAGTACCACTGCCATATCGTCGAGGACGATCTTTACGGCGACCTGCACCCCAACCCGCCGCCACGCCTGGCCACCCTCGCCGGGCTGGACCAGGTCACCTACCTGTCGGGTTTCTCGAAGATCCTCAGTGCCAACACCCGCGTCAGCTTCGTGGTGGCCGCGCCGCAACTGGCCGCCAACCTGACCAATATGAAGTTGATGAGCGGCGGCGTGACCTCGGAACTGTTCGAGCAGATCGTCTACCGCATGCTCAGCGAAGGCAGCTACGCCAAGCATCGCAAGCGCATGGTCCAACGCCTGATGGAGGCCGGCGGGCGCGTGGAGCAATGGCTGCGGCGCTGCGGGTGCGAGTTGCCGATGGCCTATGAGGGCGGGATGTTTATCTGGGCGCGCCTGCCAGCGGGTGTGAACGGCGAATGGTTGGCCCAGGAAGCGTTGAAACGCAGCCTGGTACTGGCGCCGGGCGCGCTCTTCGGCTACGACCCGGCCCATCGCGATTCGATGCGTTTCAACGTGGCCCACAGTGATGAGCCACGGGTGCAGCAGGTGTTTGAAGCGCTGTTACTCGAGGCTGCGGGCGGGTCCTGAAGGACAGCGGCGGTTCTGCCACCCCCTGCGACGTTCGATCCTTTCTTGTTCGTTGACCCATTCTGTTACACACCATATAGTGTGCCAACAAACAGAACAGACCACTACATAGTGTGCAGCATCGGTAATCACCGACCACACTCTGCGCAGTATTTCAATGCCTGGCAGCCTGCAGATCGTATTTTTTTGGACGGGTTCACATGCCGTCAAAACAGAACAGAAGGGAGTATTTCAATGCTGAGTTGGGATGAAGTCGACAACGAGGACACCGGTGTAGCCGTGATCAAGGGCGCCAACGCCGGCCATGCCAGCGAAGCCAACATGGACCGCCTCGACGGTGCCGGTGCCGCTGCCGCCATCGAAGCACGCGCCGTCACCGCCAGTGACTCCGCCGCCATCGTGCGCGCCAAGGCCGCCCTGGACAAACTCGACGTCGCCGAAGGCCTCGCCGAACTCGAAGGCGCCTCCGCCCGCGTCGCCGTTGACGAAAAGCGCATGATCAACTGCCGCGCCGACCTCAACCAACTCGTGCCTTTCAAGTACGACTGGGCCTGGCAGAAGTACCTCGACGGCTGCGCCAACCACTGGATGCCGCAAGAGGTCAACATGACCGCCGACATCGCCCTGTGGAAAAACCCCGAAGGCCTGACCGACGACGAACGCCGCATCGTCATGCGCAACCTCGGCTTCTTCTCCACCGCCGACTCCCTGGTCGCCAATAACCTGGTCCTGGCCGTGTACCGCCTGATCACCAACCCGGAGTGCCGCCAGTACATCCTGCGCCAGGCCTTCGAAGAAGCGATCCACACCCACGCCTACCAGTACTGCATCGAATCGTTGGCCATGGATGAAGGCGAGATCTTCAACATGTACCACGAGATTCCATCGGTGGCTAAGAAGGCAGCCTGGGGCCTGAAATACACCCGCTCGATCTCCGATCCGAAGTTCGAAACCGGCACCGTCGACACCGACAAGGAACTGCTGCGCAACCTGGTCGCCTACTACTGCGTGCTGGAAGGCATCTTCTTCTACTGCGGCTTCACCCAGATTTTGTCCATGGGCCGCCGCAACAAAATGACCGGCGTGGCCGAGCAGTTCCAGTACATCCTGCGCGATGAGTCGATGCACCTGAACTTCGGTATCGACGTGATCAACCAGATCAAGATCGAAAACCCACACCTGTGGGATGCCGAGATGAAGGAAGAAGCGACCCAGATGATCCTGCAGGGGACTCAGCTGGAGATTGAATATGCGCGGGATACCATGCCGCGCGGGGTGCTCGGTATGAACGCCGCGATGATGGAAGACTATTTGAAGTTCATCGCTAACCGTCGCCTGTCGCAAATTGGGTTGAAGGAAGAGTATCCGGGGACGACTAACCCGTTCCCGTGGATGAGTGAAATCATGGATTTGAAGAAAGAGAAAAACTTCTTCGAAACCCGTGTGATCGAGTATCAGACCGGCGGTGCGCTGAGCTGGGATTGATT
>NZ_CVTH01000045.1:0-71257 GCF_900005955.1 Pseudomonas sp. 8 R 14
TGAACGAGCCCCATGAAAGACAGGACACCGTTTCCCCCTTACGATAAGGGATAGGCAAACGGTTATGTTTATGACTAATAGCAACGACAAGAGTGGGGAGCTTTTGGGCCAGGAGCGGCGGCGCCGCTGGAGCCCGGAGCAAAAACTGGCCATGGTTCGCGAGAGTCTTGAGCCAGGGCAAAGCGTTTCGGTGGTCGCTCGACGCAACGGCATCAATGCCAACCAGCTGTTCCTATGGCGCAAGTTATATCAGGACGGCAGTCTGTCGGCGGTCAGTGCCGGTGAAGCCGTTGTGCCCGCCTCGGAGTTGAGCGATGCGCTCAAGCAGATCCGTGAACTGCAACGGATGCTGGGCAAGAAAACGATGGAAGCAGAAATCCTCAAAGAGGCCGTGGAGATCGCCCGGTCGCGAAAATGGATTGCGCACTCACCCTTGTTGCCGGGGGACGACCAGTGAAGCTGGTCAGCGAATGTCTCGGTGTGGCGCGCTCGCAATTAACGGTTCGAATCAAGCAATCGGTATCGCTCAAAGTACGGCGCCGCAGGCCTGTGGACGATGCTGATCTGGTGGTTGAAATCCAGCAACAGATCAGCGAACTGCCCAGCTATGGCTACCGTCGTGTTTGGGGATTGCTGCGTCGTGCCCGTGAAACCCAGTCGCTGCCGGCGATCAATGTGAAACGGGTTTACCGGGTCATGCGCGATCACGACCTGCTGTTGGCGCGGCGCATCAAACAGCCCGGCGTGCCGCGTCGGCACGAGGGTCGTATTGCGGTGCAAACCAGTGATACGCGTTGGTGCTCGGACGGCTTTGAGTTCCGCTGTGAGGACGGCGCCAAACTGAGCGTGACCTTCGCCCTGGATTGCTGTGACCGCGAAGCCATCGGCTGGGTCGCGAGTCCGACCGGGTACAGCGGCGATGACATCCGCGACTTGATGCTGGAGAGCGTAGAGAAACGCTTCGGTGATCAACTGCCTGCAACGCCGGTTCAATGGCTAAGCGACAACGGCTCGGCGTACACCGCCGAACAGACACGCCTGTTTGCTCGACAGATCGGTTTGCAGCCGGTGACCACCCCGGTGCGCAGCCCGCAGAGCAACGGCATGGCCGAGAGCTTCGTGAAGACGATCAAACGTGACTACGTTGCGCACATGCCCAAGCCGGATCGAGAAACGGCGCTGCGCAACCTGGCAATTGCCTTCGAGCATTACAACGAGCAGCATCCGCACAGCGCCTTGAACTATCGCTCACCGAGGGAGTTCAGGCGCTTGGCAGCAGCATCAATTTGACGGGGAGTTGGTGTCCGGTTTTGTAGGGGCAAGTCCAGCCGCCGGCCACAGCCCCCTCACGCTCCATCAACTTATCCACCAACAAAACCCCCAACTCACTCAACTGGTGAATCGCCAACGCCACATCCCGCTGCTTCCCCGTCAGCTCATCCGACAGGTCCAGCAACAACGCAGTCACCGAAGAAAAAGTCTCATAGCTATTGGCAATCAGCACTTCACTGCTGACATCGTCCGCAACGCTGAACAGCGTATTCGAAGGTGGAGGAGGCGGCCCTGGCGGTTCGGCGCCCGCGTTGAGGTAGTGATCAATCGCACGATGCGCCGCCTGATTCAGTTTCAGGTCGGGGCCGTTCGGAGGATTAGGCGTTATTTTGGACATGGTGTAATTCCTGAATGAGGCTGACACCCTTTCGCTACTACACAAGAAGGGTGGCAGCTGTACGCAGGTTAGTAGACCGGGGAATTACACAAAGCCGGCGCACCCGAAGGCGCCCTACGCACAGCCACCATCAGGTAAAGACAGGAACGTCTGATAGATGAAGCTCATGCACTAAGTGTAATTGACCCTCGGGCTACTAAACCCGATCACTGAGTTGTCAGCGACCGGGCCACCTTAGAGACGCCCACTCAAGCGCACAAGCCGGCGGATTCTGACGCAACTGTAGGTAACGGAGCAAGGTGGTGAAGCTTGCTGTAGGACCTGTCTACAGGTAGGCGTGAGCTTGTTCGCGAAGAGTCTTGGAGCGCTGCGTGAAACCGGAGTCGCGGCGTTATCGTTGACGTTTTTCGCGAGCGAGCTCGCTCCTACATAGGGTTGCGTCGATTACTGGAGGTTCTTGTCCAGGAACGCCCGTATAACCGGGATGATCGCCTTTCCATGGGTTTCCAGCGCGAAGTGCCCGGTGTCATAAAAACGAATATCCGCCTTGGGGATATCGCGCTTCCACGCCTCGGCGCCGGCCGGCAGGAAGAACGGGTCGTTCTTGCCCCATACTGCGAGCAGCGGTGGCTGGTACTGGCGGAAGTAGGACTGGAAGGCCGGGTACATCGCGACGTTGGAGGCGTAGTCCAGCACCAGGTCGAGCTGGATGTCGGCATTGCCTGGACGGGATATTTGCAGCCCTTCCAGCGTGTAGCCATCGGGTGAAACCGAGCTTTTGTCGGCCACGCCTTCCAGGTACTGCCACTTGATCGAGGCGGGGGTGGGGAAGTCGCGCAGGGCTTCACGGTTTTGTTGGGTCGGGGCGTGCCAGTAGCGTTGGATAGGGGCCCAGCCGGCGCCCAGGCCTTCTTCGTAGGCGTTGCCGTTTTGGGAAATGATCGCGGTCACTCGCTCCGGATGGGCGACGGCCATGCGCCAGCCTACGGGGGCGCCGTAGTCGTGGACCATCAGTGCGTATTTATCGAGTTTGAGCTGTTCGGTGAACTGGCCGATGGTCTTCGCCAGTTGGCTGAAGGTGTAGGCGTATTCGCCGCGCGGCGGGGCTTCGGTGAAGCCAAATGCCGGCAGGTCCGGCGCGATGACGTGGTAGCGGTCGGCAAGCTCGGGCATGAGTTCGCGGAACATGAAGGATGAGGCGGCGAAGCCGTGCAGCAGCAACACGGTCGGCGCGCTGGGGTCGCCCGCCTCGCGGTAGAACACCTTTACGTCGCCGACCTGCTCGTAGCGGTAATGCACTGTGTTGTCTGCATGGGCCGCGCCGCTGATCAGCAAGGCGGCGGTGAGTCCGGCAGCGGCCGTGGCGTTGGACGTGGTCATGATGTGGCTTCCTGTGTAACCGTTAAAGTTGGTGTTTGAAGGTTATGCCTGGGTTTGGTAACCTGTCAAACATATTTTATTGGTTACTGGCCGCCCATGAATCCGAACAGCACTGCCGCAGGCGCACTTTTTCTAGCCGACAACCTGGCCCTTGATTTCATCAACTCCGAGTACGGGGTGGGGGATCAGCGCCATGACTGCTTCACCGATGATCACAGCGTGATGAGCTGGCTGACCCAGGCGGGCCTGTTGCCCGAGCAGCTTGACCCGAAGGCGCCGAGTGGGCTGCTGGCCCTCGCTCGTACGCTTCGTGCGAGTTCAAGGGCGGTGGTGAATGCGGCAATGACAGGCGTTCCCGTCGATCTCGCGGTGATCAATCAGGTGCTTGAAGCGGGTCGCCCGGTGAGCAGGCTGGAATGGGCGCAGGAGAACAAGGCATTTCGGCTTGCCACGCGTCCTCGGGACAGCAGCCCGGCCAGCCTGCTTGGGCCGGTGGCCGAGTCGCTGGTGGGCTTGGTCACGAACGATAAGTTTGAATTCGTCCGCCAGTGCGAGGCCCACGACTGCGTGCTGCTGTTCCATGACCTGAGCAAATCACACCGCCGCCGCTGGTGCAGCATGGCGACGTGCGGTAACCGGATGAAGGTGGCGGCGTTTCGTTCCAGGAATAAACCTTGAGTCGATAGGGGGGCAGTTTTTCTTTGATTGAACTTGGTATTGCCCAGCATTGCCCCATAACTATCCCTGTCTCCATTAACCGCAAGGACAGACCATGACCAACCCAACCGAAACCGCCATCCTCGCCGGCGGCTGCTTCTGGGGCATGCAGGACCTGTTGCGACGCTACCCCGGCGTGCTGCACACGCGCGTCGGCTATACCGGTGGCGATGTGCCGAATGCCACCTACCGCAACCATGGCAACCATGCTGAAGCGATTGAGATCGTGTTTGACCCGGCGGTGATTTCCTACCGGCAGATCCTTGAGTTCTTTTTCCAGATCCATGACCCGAGCACGCCGAATCGGCAGGGCAATGATCTGGGACCAAGCTATCGTTCGGCGATTTACTACCTGAGCGAGCAGCAACGGGAGATTGCCGAAGCTACCGCGGCTGACGTGGATGCCTCCAACCTGTGGCCGGGGCCTGTGGTCACGGAAATTGAACCCGCCAGGGAGTTTTGGCAGGCGGAGCCGGAGCATCAGGATTATCTGGAGCGGATACCCAACGGCTATACCTGCCACTTCATCCGGCCGAACTGGAAGTTGCCCACGCGGGCGTGAGCGTGAGTAGCGGCGGGGGCAAAGGTCGCGACAGGGGAGGTCGGCCTGCCCTCCGTTTCCTCATTTCGTTTCTTTTGCCTTGAATCCACTGCCCGCCTTCTAGAGAATCCCCGCCTTTGGCTCGAAAGGATGCGTGCGATGAAGTTCGAAGGGACGTTCCAATACATGGGCAATCACGGGATCGTGTTCAACGTTTCGCAGATCACCCTTACCGATAGTGAACGCGGACGCCTGCGCGAGCTGCATTTTGGCGAGGCGAAAAGTGCCCACTACGAGGTCAACAGCAAGGTCGTCGAGGTGTACGACAAGATGTTGGCCAAGAGCCTGCCGTGCGTGATGATGATCGGCATCTCCAAGCCACTGACGCGGCAACAGGGCGACGCCCTCAATGCCCAGCGCACCAGGATCGCTAACCTGGCCGCCAGTGCCTTCGCTGGCGCCACTTCTGCTGTGGCTTCCCCTTACGTGGGTGTTCCTGTTGGCGCGGGTGTGCGCATGTATGCCAATGAAATCCTGCCCACCTATCATGCCGGCGACGTACTGGTCAGCATCGAAGCGCAGGTCAACGGCGGCATCGGCCCGCAACGCAGCGCCTCGACACTGATCATCAAGACCTGACGGGAGAAGCACATGTCTGACATTACCCAGTTGGTCCTGGCCCTGGTGCTGTTTTTTCTGCTCGATCGGTTTGTCAAACCGTACCTGCTTCGCACGTGGCTGGGTGGGCTGCTGGTGGCGGCGGGGGTGGTCGGCTGCGTGGCGGCGAGCCAGGTCCGTCCATGGGGGGCTGACCTGGGGCTGCTGTCGATCTTTGCGGTAGCGCTGGGGGTGGGGTTGTTCCTGAAGCGGCGGCGGTTCGAGCGAGTTGGTTGAAGGGGGCCAGCTCATTAGCCATTACAGCTCTGCTTGTTGATTTCGAACCGCCCAACCTCTTTTACGTTTTTGCTGCCGAATATGTAAATGAAGGTGCCACCCAATGAAATGATGGACTGGTCCCTTGGCATTTGCGCGGCGCAGACAGCCTTGGTGATGCTTGATTTCATCACGCCCAAGTCAACGTCCTCGGGATGGGTATCGTAATCGACCAACGTGTAATAGAACTTGAGGGCGTGACTGTTGGCCGCTTCCGCGCGAACGAAGGTTAGATGCTCGTCGATCTTTCGATTCCCGGGCGTCGTTCGTGCGGTCACGATGATGAGGTCGCTGAGGAAGGTGGTTTTACTGGGCTGGGGTGTTTCCTGGAAGGCCTGTATGACTAAAACCCCGACCAGGCTCAAAAACAGTAGCCCCCATGCCGAATACACAAACGCCTTTTTGGTTTTTGCTGTTGCCATGTCCTGGTTTCCTTGCGTTTGAGGTCCGCAGTGGCGGCGCGACGGCCTCACGGACTCAGTGGTGCGTTCCGATACCGAGGCAGGAACCCGCGTAATTGATCAGACGTGCACCGTTGGTGGCGTGAGGTCGGTTTCTTGCGCTTCGGGCGCATCAGCAAGTTGCGTGGCCGACAGCGCTTTCAGCTTGAAATAGGGGCCTGTGAAGCGTGTGCCTCCATCCAGTGTGGTGAGCGTGATCCGCTCTGAATCGCACCGATGGAATGGGGTGAACATACGTTTCTTGGGGCAGTAAACGCCTTCCTGCGTCTCGGAATACTTCAAGGCAAGCATCGCGTTTTGCAGCGCCGCAGGGCTGACAGGGCTGGCCATGCACCACTCGGAAAGGGCGGCATCGTGGTACATCCTGTAGGTCGCCCCTATGCATGCACCCAGGGTGCCTCCATAGAGGACGTTGCTCTTGAATGTGTCGGTTAGGCCGACGCTTTGTGCAACGAACAGCATAAGGGCCGTCGTTACCAAACAGAGGAGGGTGCTTTCCAGCAGTGCCAATGCCTTGTAAGGGTCTACGGCCAGCTGGTCTTTGAGCTTAAGTCGTGTGACGGCCGTGTCGGCGTGTTGTGACGCGTGGGTGTCAAGCGGTTTCAAGCGGTACCCCTCCTGGGTTGAGTTTTCCTGATCGAGAACGGCTCGCATTTTACGCAAAGTGAAGCGGCTGTGCAGGACGTTTTCTTTGGGCTTCATCTCTATCATTTGCCGCCTCAGTTTGCCGCCGATGGCGGAGTGTCAGCCACCGTGATAGCGGGCGAATGCGCAGGTGCTGAGGTGTGGTGAAGGTTAGACACAGGCGCTAATAGTATCGATCGGCTGCTTATGCGAGCGCTGGACTAGGATTTTTCTTCCGGAGTATTCCGGACTCAAAATTCACTGGCATCGACAAGGAGTAGCCAGTAGGCTACAAAAAATTCTGTGACCAATCTGATCGGCAGGACGCCGGAGTTCGATACATGGCTCGACGGCATGAGCGATATTTATGGAAAAACCGCTGTTCTCACACGGTTAGACCGAGCCGAGGAAAACAATTTCGGCGATTGTGCACCCGTAGGCGATGGGGTGAGTGAAATGCGTGTGTTTGTCGGCCCGGCTACAGAATTTACTTTGTGCGTACGGGCATCACTGCTTACCTGATGCTCTGGGGCAGTGATAAAACCGACCAGAACAGAGGAATCAAACGGGCAAAAGAGATCCTTGATGCCCTGAGAGGTAGATGAAATGAGCGAATCGAAATTCAAACCAGAGGACATGCCGATCCTCGATCTTGATACCTCCGGTACCAGCGTCTATGAAGCGTCGCGCTTCCTCGATAGCCCGGAAACCATCAGCGCTTATCTGGCGCAGAGCATGAAATCTCAAGACCCGCAGGTGCTCATGAAAGCGCTTGCCGAGGTCGCCAAGGCCCAGGGCGTGAACAAGGTGGCGGAGTCTGCGGGGGTTAATCGCGAGAGCCTGTATAAGACGCTGAAAGGCGGTTCTAAAACGCGCTATGAGACGATTCAGAAGTTGATGCTGGCGTTAGGCGTGGAACTGACTGTGCAGCCGATTGCGGCGGTGGCAGTCAAGAAAACTGCAAGAGCAAAGCGGGCTTTGGCCGGTAAACCCTGACGCGCGGTTTAGCGAGCGACCACAACCCTTGTAAAACACCGAGGACCCATGTGGGAGGGGGCTTGCCCCGATGGCGGAGTGTCAGTCGATACATGGCTGGCTGACACACCGCAATCGGGAGCAAGCCCCCTCCCACATGGGATTGATGGTGTTCTGGAGACCGAGCCGCCCCCAGAACCCAGCGCTTCAGCGCACCAGGCAAGGCTGCTTGTTGTTATAACGCCACCCCGGAATCAGGAACTGCATCGCCACGCTGTCATCCCGTGCGCCGAGGCCCATGCCTTTGTACAGTTCGTGGGCCTTGGCCACGGCGTCCATGTCGATGTCCACGCCCAGGCCGGGCTTGGCCGGCACTTTCACATAGCCGCCTTCGATTTTCAGCGGTTCGCGGGTCAGGCGTTGGCCGTCCTGCCAGATCCAGTGGGTGTCGATGGCGGTGATGTCGCCCGGGGCGGCGGCGGCCACTTGGGTGAACATGGCCAGGGAAATATCGAAGTGGTTGTTGGAGTGCGAGCCCCAGGTCAGCCCCCACTCATGGCACATCTGCGCCACGCGCACCGAGCCTTGCAGGGTCCAGAAGTGCGGGTCGGCCAGGGGGATGTCCACCGATTGCAGCTGGATCGCGTGGCCCATTTCGCGCCAGTCGGTGGCGATCATGTTGGTGGCGGTTTTCAGGCCCGTGGCGCGGCGGAATTCGGCCATGACTTCGCGCCCCGAGTAACCGTTTTCGGCGCCGCATGGGTCTTCGGCGTAGGCGAGCACGTGGTGCTGGTCGCGGCACAGGCGGATGGCTTCTTTCAATGACCAGGCCCCGTTCGGGTCGAGGGTGATGCGCGCATCGGGGAAGCGTTCAGCCAGGGCGGTGACGGCTTCGATCTCTGCGTCGCCGCTCAATACGCCGCCCTTGAGCTTGAAGTCGTTGAAGCCGTATTTGGCGTTGGCGGCTTCGGCCAGGCGCACCACGGCCTCGCTGGTCAGGGCGGTTTCATGGCGCAGCCGGAACCACGCGTCGTCGTTGTCGGCTTCGTTGCGGTAAGCCAGGTCGGTGGCGCTGCGGTCGCCGACATAGAACAGGTAGCCGAGCATTTTCACTGCATCACGCTGCTGGCCTTCGCCGAGCAGGGCGGCCACCGGCACTTCGAGGAACTGGCCCAGCAGGTCGAGCAGGGCGGCTTCCATGGCGGTGACGGCATGGATGGTGATGCGCAGGTCAAAGGTTTGCAGGCCACGGCCCGCCGAATCCCGTGAGGCAAAGGTGCTGCGCATCTGGTTGAGGACGCGCTGGTACTGGCCGATGGGTTGGCCGATCACCAGGCTGCGCGCGTCTTCCAGGGTTTCGCGGATGCGTTCGCCGCCGGGCACTTCACCGACGCCGGTGTTGCCGCTGCTGTCCTTGAGAATCACGATATTGCGCGTGAAGTAAGGGCCGTGGGCGCCGCTGAGGTTGAGCAGCATGCTGTCGTGACCGGCCACCGGGATGACCTGGAAGTGGGTGATGACGGGAGTATTCATGGCTAATTCCTAAAGAGGCTCAGAGAGATTTGCTGATGGCAGCGCCGGTGGGCACGGCGCCCGGCGAGGCCAATACGGCAGCGGGCGAGGTCTTGGCGAAGAACACCAGGATAGCGGCGAGCACCGAGGTGCCGGCCAAGCCGTAGAGGCCGCCCTGGATCGAGCCGGTGGTCTGCTCCAGAAAGCCGAAGGTGGTCGGTGCAACGAAGCCACCCAGGTTGCCGATGGAGTTGATCAAGGCAATCACGGCTGCGGCGATGCGCACGTCCAGGTAGCCCTGTGGGATGGGCCAGAACAGCGAAGACGCCGACTTGAACCCAATGGCCGCAAAGCAGATCGCCACGAACGCGAAGATCGGCCCGCCGGTGGTGGACATGAACATGCCTGCTGCGGCAATCAACAGCGCAGCCGCAACCCAGGCCTGCTGGAACTTGAATTTGCCCGACAGCGTCGCGAAGGCGTACATGGCGATGATCGAGATCAGCCATGGGATCGAGTTGAAGAAACCCACCTGCACATCGCTCAGGTCACCCATCTTCTTGATGATGCTGGGCAGCCAGAACGTCGCCGCGTAGATCGTCAGTTGAATGCAGAAGTACAGGGCGCAGAACAGCAGGATCTGACGGTCCCTGAGCAGCTTGCCGAGGGTCGGCTTGACGCTGGTCAGGGCTTCACGCTCGCGCTGTTCCTGGTCGATGGCGTTGACCAGCGCATCCTGTTCTTCGCGGGTCATCCATTTGGCGTCGTGGGGCTTGGAATCGAGCCAGAACCACACAAAGAAACCGATCACTACCGAGGCCAGGCCTTCGATGGCGAACATCCACTGCCAGCCGTGGAAGCCGAACCCTTCGATCTGCAGCAGCGCGCCTGACAGCGGGCCGGAGATCAATGAGGCCACCGCCGAGCCGCTGAGGAAAATCGCTATGGCCTTGCCGCGCTCAACCCCCGGCAGCCAGCGCGTGAAGTAGTAGATCACCCCAGGGAAGAACCCGGCTTCGGCCACGCCCAGCAGGAAGCGCAGGATGTAGAAGTGGGTTTCGTTCTGGATGAACGCCATCAGCGTGGCGACGATGCCCCAGGTGAACATGATGCGGGTCAGCCAGATGCGCGCGCCAACCTTTTGCAGCAGCATGTTGGAGGGCACTTCAAAGAGCGCGTAGCCGATGAAAAACAGCCCGGCACCGAAGCCATAGGCCGCGGCGCCGATGCCCAGGTCATGTTCCATGTGCGTACGCACAAAGCCGATATTGACTCGGTCGATGTAGTTGAGGATGAACATGATCACGAACAGTGGGAGCACATGGCCCTTCACTTTGCTCACGGCGCGCGCGAGGACCGGATCACTTTCTGGTGCGGCAGATGCATGGCTTGAATTGTTCACAATTCAAAACTCCCCCTGATTGTTTTTATGCGGGTTTGCGTGTTTTGTTGATAGACATCATACAAGTGAGCTTCTTAGGTTCGCAATGCGGTGATGATGTTTTTGTGTTTGTAAGGGCCAGGTTTTAGTGATGATCTGGTTATTTTGCGGGTCTGTGTGGGTTTTTAAGAAGGTTGAGGAGGCTTCTGGAAAGGGTGGGGCTGGCGGCCATAAATATTAGTTGTCATACAAGTTTGGCGCTTTTTTCACTCGCGCCCTAACCTGTAGGAGCGAGCTTGCTCGCGAAAAACGTCAACGATAATGCGGGCATCCTGGATAAACGCGGCGCCCTCAGGTTTTTCGCGAGCAAGCTCGCTCCTACAGTGGGGTTACGCCGTGGGGCGGGATGTTAAGCTCGCTCCTGCCCAACCCCGTGGATTCGTAACTATGCCCATTGAAAGCGGACCTCCCGTCCGTAGACGCTCCAACAACCTGGCCCAAGGCGTGCTCGACGCCCTGACCCAGCGCATCCTGCTTGGGCAGTTGAAGCCCGGTGAAAAACTGCCGTCCGAATCCACCATCGTGCTCGAGCATGGGGTGAGCCGTACCGTGGTGCGCGAGGCGCTGTCCAAGCTGCAAGCCTCGGGGCTGGTGGAGACGCGCCATGGCATCGGCACCTTTGTGCTGGCGCAACGGGCCCAGCAAGGCTTGCGCCTGCATGTGGACACCGTCGCCAGCGTGCGCAACATGCTCGAGCTGCGCCTGGGCCTGGAAGTGCAGGCGGTGGCGCTGGCCGCCGTGCGTAGGTCCGACACGCAGCTGGCCCACATGCGCGCCGCTCTCGACGACTACCAGGCCTCGCTGGCCAACAACGACAGCTGCGTGGAAGAGGACAAGCGTTTTCACCAGTTGATCGCCGAAGCCACCGGCAACACGTTCTTCACCGAGATCATGCAGCACCTGGGCAATGCGATGATTCCGCGTACCCAGGTGAAGGGTGACGAGCGCGGCGGGGCGGACTTTGCCAAGCTCGGGCAACTGGCGAACCTGGAGCATGAGGCGATCTTCAACGCGATCAAGCGCCAGGACCCGGATGCCGCAAGGGCGGCGATGGTGTTGCATCTGACCAACAGCCGCGATCGATTTTCCGGCGAATAAAAAGGAACACAGGTTGAACGAACACACCTTGTCCATGCGCCTGGAGCGCGTGGCCGCGCAGGTGCCGAGGGGCGCGCGGCTGGCCGATATCGGCTCGGACCACGCCTACCTGCCGGTGGCCTTGATGCGCCGTGGCGTGATTGAGGCGGCGGTGGCGGGCGAGGTGGCGAGCACGCCGTTCCACGCGGCGCAGCGCACCGTGCGCGACAATGGCCTGGAGCAGCACGTCACGGTGCGCCTGGCCGATGGGTTGGCGGCGATAGAGCCAGCGGACGCGATCACCGCGATCAGCGTGTGCGGCATGGGCGGCGAGACGATCCGCGACATCCTCGACAGCGGCAAGGCCCACCTCAGCGGCCGCGAACGTCTGATCCTGCAACCCAACGGCGGCGAACAGCCGTTGCGCTATTGGTTGATGAGCAATGGCTACCGCATCCTCAGTGAGGAGTTGCTGCACGAAAACCGCTTCTACTATGAAATCATCATGGCCGAGCGCGCCGAGCCCGTGGTGTACAGCGCTGAGGAGCTGTACTTCGGCCCCTTGCACCTGCAGGCCCGCAGCCCGGCGTTCCTCGCCAAGTGGCAGCGTGCGTTGCGCCTGAAAAAACGCACCCTGGCGGGCTTTGAGCAGGCTCGGCAGCGGGTGCCGCAGGCGAAGGCGCAAGCCATCGCCCAGCAGGTCCAGTGGATTACCCGACTGCTGGCGTAAATAGGCCGCCGGACTCCCTTCAAGTTCTCCCCATGGGCGGCCGATAGGCTGTGGTGATTGAGGGCGTTTCAGCGCGCGCCTCGGGCAGTCGTCTCTGCGGGTGACAATGCCTGTGTCGCGACTGAGTGCTTTTGCCCCATTTTCGCGCACGCCTCGGGCCGCTTTGGCGCGTCGCGTGCCCTGTTTCAGGGCTGTGCAGCAGCGGCCCGTATCTTGCTAGTGCCAACCTAATCAATGACATGGCATTTTGCCGTTAGTCATTTCAAGGCTTCGCCTGCCGTCTAACGCGTGGGTTGTTTTTGGGAGTGGACATGCACAGCCTTTTATCACCCGGTATCCGCCTGCTCGGACGTTTCGGCTTCGCGCGTAAGTTCCAGATCCTGTTCTTCCTGTTCATGCTACCCCTGGCGGGCAGCCTGTGGATGATCGGCCAGGACTATCGCGACAAATTAAGCGTGATTTCCGCTGAGCAGTCCGGCCTTCGTCAACTGTTGGCCCTGGACGCGCTGGATGGCCAATTGACCGCCCAACGTAACCTGGCTGCGCGCTGGAAGGCGGCGGACATCCTGCATGCCCCGACGCCAGCGGCGAAGGCGGCGATGGATAAGGTGGATGCCAATTTCCCACTGATCCTGCAAAGCCTGCAGGCCCTCGGTGATGCCCTGAAAACCCAGAACGCCGGCGCTGACGTCCTGGCCCGCTTCGAGGCTTTGCAGGCCACGGTCAAGGGCATGGACTCGGCGTCCCTGCGCACCGTGGGTTGGTGGCCGGATGGCTACGACCGCTTCACCTCCGCGCTGACGGCGATGCAGGCCCTGCGCGAACAGATCACCCTCGACGCCGGCCTGATCCTCGATCCCTGGTTGGAAACCTACATGCTCATGCAGATGGGCACCCAGCAAACGCCCGACCTGATCGAGCGTATCGGGCGGATGGCCAGTGTGGGGCAGTCCTCGATTTCCTCGGGGCAGTTCACCTTGCAGAGCCGTTTGCAGATGCGCGACTTGCGCAGCCGCATCGGCGATGCGCGGGATCAACTGGTCAAGGCTGCGGCTTCGCTCAAGGCCAAGCAATACGCCGGGATGGAACCGTGGACAGCGCAATACGACACCAGCCTGCAGTTGTTGGATAACGAACTCAAAGTGCTCGACGACGGCGTGTTCGGCGGCAGCATCAAGCTGGATACAGCCGGTTTCGAGCGCAGTATCGACGCCATGCTCACCTCGCTTGGCGCGTTGCGTGTTCAGTCGCTGACGTCGATGGATGCGCGCCTGGACTACTACCACGAACACGCGAACACGCAATTCATACCGATGGCGGCGACGTTCAGCCTGTTGGCGTTGGCGGCGCTGTACCTGTTCATGTGCCTGCAAGCGTCCATCCGTCGCAGCGCCAGCGGCATCACTACGCTGGCCGAGTCCCTGCGCGACGGCAACCTGTGCGTGGCCGTGACGGTAGAAGGGCGCGACGAACTCGCGGCGATCAGCACCGCGTTGAACGTCGCGGTGGTGCAATTGCGCACCAGCCTGCTCGGCGTCAATCACGAAACCCAGCAGCTTGGCTCGGCGGTGCTTACCCTGAATTCGCAATCGGGCAGCACCCTCAGCGAAGTCGAAGACCAGCAGCACCAGATCAGCCAGATCGCCGCCGCCGCCACGCAGTTGGCCGCCACGTCCATGGGCGTCGCGCGCAGCTGCGAACAGGCCTCCGGCAGTGCCCAGCAAACCCGGCGCATCGCCGAAGACAGCAGCCGCGACAGCCAGCGCACCACCGCCAGCATCCAACAGCTCAACCAGCGCCTGACCGACACCTCGGACGCCTTGCAGCAGGTCAGCCAGCAAGGCCAGCAGATTCAATCGGTGGTCGACACCATTCGCGGCATTGCCGAGCAGACCAACCTGCTGGCCCTTAATGCCGCCATTGAAGCCGCACGCGCAGGCGAGCAAGGCCGGGGCTTTGCGGTGGTCGCCGATGAAGTGCGCAGCCTGTCGCAACGCACCCAGGCCTCGACGGCGCAGATCGCCGGCACCGTCGACAGTCTGCGCGCCACCGTGAGCCAGGCGGTGACGCTGATGGGCGCCGCGTGCGAGCAGGCCTTGACCGATGCCGAGTCCGTCACCGGCCTGGGCACGCGCCTGGGCGAGATTGCCGGCGCGGTGCAGAACGTCACCGACACCCTGGCGCAAATCGCCACGGCAGTGGAGGAGCAGGCAGCGACGGCGGATGAAGTCAGCGGCAATATCCAGCAAGTCGACCAGGCCGCCGGGCGCCTGCTGGACGGCGCCCGCGCGGTAAACCGTGCGGCAGACACCTTGAGCAAGGGCAGCCAGGCGTTGAGTGATAACACCGCACGGTTTCGCCTGAGCTGAGGCCTGTACACCCTCAAGATCCAACCCTGTGGGGGCAAGCCCCCTCCCACAGGTTCAGGTCAGTTGGCCGAGGTATGCAGCACCTCAATCCACAGCGCCCCCTTGCCCGACGCCGCTTCCCCCACCCGCTTCAACGCACCGCTGGCGCTGACTGCATAGGTGCCGACCTTGTCGCTTTTCTCACCGGTCACCAGCAGCCAATGCCCGTTGGGGGAGAATGCGATATTGCGCGGCTGCTTCTCCTCGACCGGGTAGTTGTCGACAAAGCGCAGGCCGCCGGTGGCGGTATCCACCGCAAACGCCGACACCGAACTGCTGGTGCGCTCGCTCATCAGCAACAGCTTGCCGTCCGGCGACAGGCGCAGGTCGGCCGCCCAGATGCGCGGCGTCGGGTCGTCTTTCAGGTCATTGTTGCGCGCGTCACGCACTTCACCATGGGCCAGTTTCAAACGCTCGGGAATGCCATTGGCCACGCCAATCTGGGTCAGCGCGCCGGTGCCGTCATCGATGGCAAACGCGGTGACGGTGCCGCTCATTTCACCGACCACATACAGGTACTTGCCGTCGGCCGAAAACGCCAGGTGCCGAGGCCCGGTGTTGGCTGGCACGCTCACGTAGCCGCTGCCGATCGGGGTGAGTGCGCCGGTGGCGGCGTCGAAGCGGTATTGCAGCACATGGTCCGTGCCCAGGTTGCCGGCGTAGGCAAAGCGATTGCTTGGGTCGGTGCGCAGCGAGTGGGCATGCAGGCCGGTCTTGTAGGTGTGGATAGGTTCAGGCTTGTCGATGGGCTGGACGCTGAGGGTGTCGGCACCGTAGGACGCCGCGAGCAAATAGCGCCCGGCGCGGTCAGTGGCCAGGTACGCCATGCTTTCGGCCAGTGGCGCCTTGGACTGCGGCGTCAGGCGGCCGGTAGTCGGGTCGATGCTGAAGCCCTGGACCTGAAACGGCTTGACCCGTAACGCCGCGAACAAGGTCTTGCCGTCGGGGCTGAGGGCCATGGGGTTGACCTGATCGCCGGCCGTCACTTGCTCGACCAGGCTCAGGGCGCCGTTACTTTCGTCGAGGCGGTACTGGGAAATCAGCCCGTCACCGGGGCTGGAGATATACGCAAACGTGGTGGCGTGGGCGTGGGCACTGAGGCCGCAGACAACGGCGGCGGCCAGGAGCAAAGGTTTGTTCACGGGTGATCCTTTATTGTTATGGGTGTGATCAGTCATCGTATGACTGTAGGCGGGTCACGGCAATGATTGTTTTATCGGTGGTCGGGGCGCTGTATCTCTGCCCGCGCCAAGGGCATGATGCGCGGCATGAATAACGACCCCGTGGCACTTTACTGGCGCTTCAAGGCCCCCGATCCCGGCATCGGCCCGCGCGAACAGGCGCCGATGCTCGCCGAGGAGCAGGCCTGGGCACGGGAGCATGCAGCCGGGCATCACTTCAGTTGGATCGAAGTGCTGCTGCCGCCGCTGTGCTTTGGTGTGTTCCTGCCCAGCCTGGTGTTCATGCTGGGCGTGTGGCTGTACGGGGCCGCGTTCGCGCCTGGCCTGGACGTGGACCGAGTTATCGGCAACACCTTTGCCTGGCAGGTGTTGGCGGCGGTGGTCTTTACGGCGGCCTGGGGGCTGCGCAACTACCTGCGTGATACCCGTGACCCCATCAAGCGCTACTGGCAGGCCATGCCGGACCAGGGGGTGGTCGAGCTGGAGCGCCACACGCTGGTGTCGGGCACCAGCCTGTGGGCCTCGGACTACGATCCCGACTGCAACGCCCTGATGCAATGGAAAAACGGCCAGCTCGAACGCACCCAGAGCAGCGGGGTATCGCAGTGGATCGTCGCCAAGACCACGGCGGGCCACTGGCTGGTATTCAAGGACGAATACCCCGGCGACTTCACCTACAACCGCGTCGGGAGCATGCCGGCCCCGGACAAACAACTGCAACCCTGCCAGGACTTGGCCTTTACCTTTGCCCCCGGCACCAACCTGATGCTGGGCCGACGTTTCGACGGCGAATCGCTGCCCTTGCTGGACACCGGGTATTGGCTGGCGGCCGATGAGCTCAAGCGCCTTACTGCAATCGCCCATCACTGGGCGTTTTTCCCGCCGGACCGCTATGGCGTGGTCAATGCCCGGAACGCGCCGTGGGTGCAGCAACTATTGGACAAGGCGCAAGCCGATGGCGAGGTGGCCGGGGGAACGGGTTTTACGCACGCTTAGTAGTGAGCGGACTTCTTGTGGTGAGCGGGCTTCTGTGGTGAGCGGGCTTGCCCCGCGCTGGGCCGCGAAGCGGCCCTCATCAAGAACACCGCGTTTTTCCAGGTAAATCCTGATAACAGCTTTTGGGGCCGCTTCGCCGCCCGGCGCGGGGCAAGCCCGCTCACCACAAAAGCCAGGTCACTCCAGGCTGGATACATTCAGTCACCCGATGACGGGTTTTCTGCAATGGGATGATCTTTTGTGATGGGGCGCCCCCATCAAGAACACCGCGTTTTTCCAGGTGAATCCTGATAACAGCTTTTGGGGCCGCTTCGCAGCCCAGCGCGGGGCAAGCCCGCTCACCACAAAAAAGCCAGGTCACTCCAGGCTGGATACATTCAGTCACCCCGATGACGGGTTTTCTGCAATGGGATGATCTTTTGTGATGGGGCGCCCGCGTAGTGGTGAACGGACTTTTTGTGGTGAGCGGGCTTGCCCCGCGCCGGGCCGCGAAGCGGCCCTCATCAAGAACACCGCGTTTTTCCAGGTGAACCCGGATGATAGATTTTGGGGCCGCTTCGCCGCCCGGCGCGGGGCAAGCCCGCTCACCACAAAAGCCAGGTCACTCCGGGCTGGATACATTCAGTCACCCGATGACACTGGCTCGCCAGCTACGGCGCGCTAGTGTTAATGCTCTTCAGGACGGTCCCCAGGAGCATCGGAATGCGCCCCACACCCCAATCCCATCGCCTGCGTCACGGTCGTTACTCTGAATACGGACGCAGTTACCTCATTACCGTTGTCGTGCATCACCGTCAGCGCCTATTCACCGACCTTTATCTGGGTCGTCTGTTGGTGGCCGAATTCCGGCAGGTTCATGAGCTGGGATTGGTCGACTCTCTGGCCTGGGTCATCATGCCTGACCACATTCACTGGTTGTTTGAGCTGAAGCAGAAGACGTTGCCCGACGTGGTGCGGCGTATGAAGTCGCGTAGCACGCTGACCATCAACCGGCGTCGTCAAAGCAAGGAGCGTGTCTGGCAACCCGGTTATCACGATAGGGCTGTCCGTGCGGAGGATGATGTTCGCAAGATGGCTCGCTACGTCATTGCCAACCCCTTGCGGGCCGGGTTGGTGGCGCAGGTAGGGGATTATTCGTTATGGGATGCTGCATGGCTCTGATTGAGTAATTGATGGTGTAGTGGTTGAAGCCCGCTCATCACAAAAAGGCGCCCGCTTGCCGCACAGGAACCTTCAGGCCTTGAGGGGCTCACTTGTTATGTCGCCCTGTTCCCCAGCCGAAAGGAATCCGCATGCATGCCACCTCATCAACGGTCCCCCTTCATCCCCCCGTCGAACGCGAACTGAGCCTGCGCGCGGTCATCACCGGCACGTTGCTCGGTATCCTGCTGACCCCTTCGAACGTGTACGCCGGGTTGAAGATCGGCTGGTCGTTCAACATGTCGATCATTGCCCTGCTGGTGGGGTATGCGATCTGGCAGGGCCTGGCGAAGCGGTCGTCGGAGCAGCTGCCGTGGACGCTGCATGAAAGCAATATCAACCAGACCGTCGCCTCGGCCGCTGCTTCGATCATTTCCGGTGGGCTGGTGGCGCCGATCCCGGCCTATACCCTGCTGACCGGCAACCAGTTGGACGCGCTGCCGATGATCGCCTGGGTGTTCTCGGTGAGTTTCCTGGGCATCTGGATCGCCTGGTACCTGCGGCCTTCGTTGCTCAATGACAAGGCGCTGAAATTTCCCGAAGGCATGGCCACCCTGGAAACCCTGCTGCATATCTACAACCATGGGCGCGAAGCGGCGACGCGTTTGAAGGTGCTGCTCAGCGCGGCGTTGCTGTCCGGGCTGGTGAAGTGGGTGGACACCTTTGTGTGGGCCTTCCCGCGTTGGTCGCCATCCGCCCAGCTGGAGCGCCTGACCTTCACCGCCGACCCCTCGCTGTTGCTGCTGGGGTTTGGCGGCATTATCGGCATTCGCGTCGGCCTGACCCTGCTGCTCGGCGCCTTGCTCGCCTGGGGCGGCCTGGGCCCGTGGTTGCTGGCGCAAGGCCTGGTGACCTTGCCGGCCGGCAGCAGCGGCCCGCAATTTGCGGCGTTGGTGGAGTGGTTGCTGTGGCCGGGAGTGAGCCTGATGGTGTGCTCAACCTTGGCGTCGCTGACGATTCGTCTGTGGGCGTTATACACCTCGACCAAGTCCGCCGGCGGGCAAGCCTGGAGCGTACCCAAACCCGGGCCGGCCGCTGGTTTTGTGCTGTCGATCGTATTGGTGGTGAGCCTGCAGGCGCTGTTGTTCGGCATCAACCTGTGGATGGCGTTGCTGACCATTCCCCTGGCGATCTGCCTGGCCGCCGTCGCCGCCCGCGTGGTGGGCGCCACCGGTATTCCGCCGATTGGCGCCATCGGGCAGTTGTCCCAGCTGAGCTTCGGCATCGTCGCGCCGGGGCAGGTGCCGATCAACCTGATGAGCGCCAACACCGCCGGCGGCTCGGCGGGGCAGTGCACCGACCTGATGAACGACTTCAAGGTCGGCAAGGCCATTGGTGCCACGCCGCACAAGCAAGTCATCGCCCAGATCCTGGGGATTTTCATTGGCAGCATCGTCGGGGTGTTTGCGTACCTGGCGCTGATTCCTGATCCGCAATCGATGCTGCTCACCGAGGAGTGGCCGGCGCCGGCGGTCGCAACCTGGAAAGCCGTGGCGCAAACCCTTACCCATGGGCTGGATTCATTGTCGGCGAGCATTCGCTGGGCGATCGGTATCGCAGGGCTGGCCGGGGTGTTGCTGGGCGTGCTCGACAGCCTGTTGCCCGCCCATCGCGCCCGCTACTTGCCCAGTGCCGCCGCGTTGGGGCTGGCGTTTGTGCTGCCAGCTTCGGTGTCGCTGATGATGGCCCTGGGTGCGGTGCTCACCTGGCTGGTGAGCTGCCGCTGGCCGAGCCTCACCGAGCGGTTTGCGATTACCGCAGCGGCGGGGTTGATTGCGGGGGAGAGCATCACCGGCGTGGGCGCTTCGCTGTGGCAGATGGCGGCGCCTTAGCCTCTGTCACGCGGTCGAGGGCAAGCTACTCACTTGGCAAACGCATACTCCCCACCCTGTTCCAGCGCCTGGCGGTAAGCCGGGCGAGCCTGGAACCGCTGTACCCACGCCGCCAGGTGCGGGTACGCCGCCAGCTTGCCCTGGGCCTTGGCGATTTCGCCGATAAAGCTCATCTGGATGTCCGCGCCGCTCACGTCATCCCCCAGCAGATACGGCGTATGTGCCAGCGCCTCGTTGAGGTAACCGAGGTAATTGGCCACTTCCGATTCGATACGCGGATGCAGCGGTGCACCGGCATCGCCCAGGCGCCCGACGTACAGGTTAAGCATCAGCGGCAGCATGGCCGAGCCTTCGGCGAAGTGCAGCCATTGCACGTACTGGTCGTAGGCGGCCGTGGCCGGGTCCGGCTGCAGGCGACCGTCGCCATGGCGGCGGATAAGGTAATCGACGATGGCGCCGGACTCGATCACCACGTTGGCGCCGTCTTCGATCACCGGGGATTTACCCAGCGCATTGATCGCCTTGAGCTCCGGCGGCGCAAGGTTGGTTTTCGGGTCGCGCTGGTAGCGCTTGATCTCGTACGGCAGGCCAAGCTCTTCCAGCAGCCACAAAATGCGCTGCGAACGTGAGTTGTTGAGGTGATGGACAATGATCATGGGAACTCCGCGGGGCATGGGGTGTGTAGGAACAGACTGCTGCGACAACGTAGAGTGCCCTGAATCAGCGGGATGTTTGCTTGGCAAACGCCCCTTCGATCAACGCACCACCTCGAACGCCGTGTATTCATACGCCGAGCGCATTTTGCTTGACGTCGTCTCCAGCGTCAGGGCAATGCCCAGGTCTTCGATAAACGCGCGCGAGGTCTTGTAGTCGCCTTGCTCGCACTCCAGCTTGATGGCGTCGCCGGTCAACGAGGCAAACACCTGTCGGGCCGGGAAGCGCTGGCCGACCTTGCAGCTCACGGAGGTCTCGAGCGGGGTATCGGTCGGTTTGCCGGGCACGTTCGCCATGTGCAGGTTGGCGCTCAGCGTCTGGCCAGGCGTCCAACTGCTCGGAATACTCAGCTCGGCTTCGCGGGTCAGCAGCACCTGGCCGTCGCCCACGCCGTTCATCTTCGACTTCAACTGGATCAGGTCCGCCTGCACCAGGCGCTCGACATGGAAGGTGTCGCTGTAGATCTCGTTCTTGTTCAGCAAGCCACCCACCGCCGTGAAGGTCACCGAGGTGGGGCTGTCGTTGCTGCCATCGCTTTTTTTCGACAGGTACGTGTAGCTCAACGTCTTGAACTTCGGCTGCAGCAGGGCCGAGTCGAGGCGCTGGAGCACGCTGGCGGGGACGGCGACGTCGTTGATGCTTGGTTCTACGACGGTGCGCGGGTAGTCAACCGGTTGGATGTCCGGACGCGACCAGGCCAGCAGCGCCGCATCGACACCGCCCTGCAACGAACAACTGATGCGCGATTGCGTGCCGTCGCTGCCCTCCGGTTCTACCAGCAGCACGCGCTCGACTTCGCGTGTGCCCGGCGCGACGCCGGGCCGTGGCTTGATGGCCTGCCAGCGGTCGCCGACCTTGAGCTCGCTGCGGATGTAGGCGCCGTCGCCCTTTTGCAGGCGAGCAGGTTGGTCGAGCAGCGGGGCAAGGCGTTGGGCAACCTCGTCGATAGTGCCTTGCACAACAAAGCCCCAGTAATAGTAGCGCCCCAGGTTGCCGAGGTCGGTGGCCTCGTCGGCGTACGACAACAGCTTCAAGCCGGCGATGGGCGGCGTGCTGACCGGCACCGCGTTGGCCTTGCGGTCCGCGCGGTTGACTACCGCGATCCACGCGAAGTCTTTGTCCTGCTTGAGCGGTGCGTAGGGCTGCCAGGCGTCGCGGTGGCTGTTCAGGCGGCTGAAGAACGTCGCGTCGCAGCGGGTGAAGGCCTTGAGCGTGTCGGTCAGCGCGGCGTCGTCGGCGTGGGCGATGGAAGGCAGCAGCGTAGAGGCGAGGAGGAGGGCGGCGGTGGGCAACTTCATCGAGGGGATGTCCGTATCGGGAGCGGGAGCTGGGCATTATCCAGAAATTACCCGCTAAAGGCTCGGTTCAATGACGGAGAGTATCTACACACCTTTGACGGCTGCCACCGCTCACTACAAAAGCCTCACGCTGTAAGGCTATGGGTTCACCCGCGCCACTTTTCAGATCCACAGATCATTCATGGCCGTACGTTCACCGCCTTCATGGCCGGTATTCAAAATGCCCCGAGGCTCAATCATCATCAGCTTCGCCTCACCTTCGGCGGCGGTCCGATGTTCAACGCCACGCGGGACCACATACAGCTCGCCCGCCGCCACATACACCGGGCCTTCCGGTAGATCGATACGCAGCGTCCCTTCGAGCACCAGGAACGCTTCGTCGGTTTCCGGGTGCGAGTGCCAGATGAACTCCCCTTCGATGCGCACCACCTTGAACTGGTAGTCGTTCATTTCGGCGACGACCCTGGGGCTCCACTGCGCGTCGATGAGCGATGCCTTTTGCGCGAGGTTTACCGGTTGTGCCGAGTGCTGTGACGTAGCCATGATCCATCCTCTGGTAGGTAAGACGGCCAGACTATCGAGGCCGCGGAGCGCCTGGCTTTTACGATCCTGCAGGTTGGTCGTCTAAAGCTCGGCCGATTTCCGTCGATAACCTGTATGAACCCGCCAATCATGGACCGATTAAATGGCTCTTTCCGTCAGCGCTGCCTATCTCCCGCCGGCCAACACCAGCCTTACACCTTCCGACCAGAAGCTCGTGGCCCAGCCTCTGACAGATGCCGCGAAGGAAGTGTTGGCAAACGCCGCCCCGGCGGCCGTCTACCATCCCAGTGGATCAGCAAGCACCACGGTGGAACCGCCGGAGGTGGTCGACGTCTGGGTCGGTCGGACCCAGGCGCCAGACCACCCTCGGCTCGTCGAAATTTCCACCGGCGCGCTCAATACGCTGAAGGCATCCTTCAAGGCATTCGAGTCAGCGCTGTCGACCACCGCTCCCGACTTGGCCGGCAAAAAATACGGCTTCACCGTCGAAGCCGATGGCCGCCTGAAAGTGCTGGATTCGGCCGGCCAGCTCAGCAGCTCGGATACCCAGCGGCTGACGGATTTGCTCAACCGATCCCTGGGCCTGAAAACCGCAGCCATTGCCTACCGCAATGCCGCCATCGACACGGTGGACGCCGATTCTGTCTGGTCGGGCTTGGGGTTTTACAGCCTGACTAACGAAAACTTCGCCAAGACCATTGATCTGGCGCCGCTCTTAAGAGACTTCGACCCGTCTGACTTCAAAGGGTCCAGGGATCGGATTTTTATTAATCAACTGGCCTCCAAAGGCGAACTGGCGACGCAACAGACGGACGCGGCGATGTTTGAGCGGCGTGGAGTGCAGCGGTTCAGTACGCAGGCCTGACCTACTGTGTGGGGTAAAAATGAAGCCGTGCAGGCGGTTCAACCCCGCCTGCGCGATTCAATCCCCGCAAAAACCAGCATGCCCGTCACCATCGCCAGCGTGAACACCAGCACCTGCCATTGCCCCGTCAACAGCAATGCCACTGCCGGTCCGGGGCACAACCCCGCAATCGCCCACCCCATGCCGAACACCAGGCTGCCCAGCACGAGGCGGCGGTCGAGGGTGCGTTGCGTCGGCATCTGGATCGGTGCGCCCAGCAGCGAAACCTGACGATGCCTTACGACGTAAAAGGGCACGCTGCTCACCACCAGGGCGCCGAGCATGACCAGGGCCAATGAAGGGTCCCAATCGCCGGCGAGATCGAGGAACGCGAGCACCTTCTCCGGGTTGGTCATGCCGCTGAGGTGCAGTCCCAGGCCGAAGATCAGACCGGCCATCAATGCCATGAATTTGCGCATGCTCAGGCTCCCAGCCCGTGGCGGATGAAGTAGACACCGGCAAACCCGCTGCCCATGAAGCAACCGACCGCTACCAGCGAGCGCAGCGACCACCGCGAAAGCCCGCAGATGCCATGCCCACTGGTACAACCGGCGCCATAGCGCGTGCCGATGCCGACCAATAACCCGGCCAGCACCAGCGCGTAGCCACCGGCCTGGAACGATGACTCAGGCAGCTTGGCAAACAACGACCAGATCCAGGGCGAGACCAGCAGCCCGAGCACAAACAGCAGTTTCTCCCCACGTCCTTCGCCGCGTCTGGAGAGCAGGCTGCCGAGCAGGCCGCTGATCCCGGCGATGCGGCCGTTGAGCAGGATGAACAGGCCTGCGGACAAACCGATCAGGGCGCCGCCGAGCAGGGCGGTCCAGGGGGTGAACTGGGCGGAGAGGGTCATGGTGGGGCCTGGGTGTGTTGGACTACGTGCATCGATACCACAGTTTTATCCATGAACCCAACGAGTGACGATGCGCACTTACACCTTGGCCGTATGCACCTTGGCCAGGCGTACGCGCCAATCGCCGTCATGGCGCAGGCGGCATTCTTCGTCGGAGTCGAAGTGTACGCAGCGCTCCATGGGCGCGACGTGTACCTCGGCGTCGTTGAGCGCGGCGGCGGTCAGCTCACGCATGCGTGTGTCTGCCCCTGTCGAGAGGGCGTGCTCCTTGTTGGCGCAGCTGTCGAACACCCAGATCACCCGCAGGCTTTGGGGGAAGACGCTGTAGTCGACGGTGTGGGTCAGCCAGTCGAAGCCGGGGATTTCGGCTTTGGCGGTTTCGCAGGCGTCGGTGAGGGCGGCGATGAGGCGACGTTCAAGCCGGGCGTTGTCGCGTGGGGTGGTTGGCATAAAGGGCTCCAGGTGGGTGTTCAGCGTGTGTATTAAACCAGCTACACCTGAACTCTTAGCGCATTGATGATAAACGCATGCAGGCTATTAACCGCCTTGGCCCCCCGAGAAGCTCGGCTACGCAGAATCGAAACCTCCATGGGCGCAATGCTTCCCAAGCCATGCTCGCTGCTCAACACCTGCAGTGATGGCTGCACGGTGCACTGCGTGATCGCGGCAATCGCCAGCCCACCTTCCACCGCGGCCACCTGGCCGGCGAGGCTGGAACTGTTGTAGACCACCTTGAATTGTCGCCCTTGCTGGGCCAGTGAATGCACCGCATAACGCCGCGCCAGGCTTTCACTTTCGTAGACGGCGATAGGCAGCGGGTCGCGCCGCCACAGTTCGAACTGGGGCGAGCCCACCCAGACCATGGGTTCCTTGAACAGAAAGGTGCCGCTGTGGGGCGAGTCCCTGGACACCAGCGCAAGATCAAGATCGCCGCTGCGCACACGCGGGATCAGCGTGGTTGACTGCTCGCAGGTCAGTTCTATTTCCACACCGGCGTAGCGCGGTGAAAAACGCTTCAGCAGCGGCGTGAGGTATTTCGCCGCATAGTCCTCCGCGACGCCCAGGCGGATTCGCCCGGTGATCGCTTCCCCGTTAAAGGCCGCCTGGGTTTCCGCGTGCAGTGCGAGCATGCGACGGGCATAGCCGAGCAGCGTCTGGCCGTCATCGGTGAGTTGCAGATGCCTTGGGCCACGGCTCAACAGCGGGCGTCCAAGGGCGGCTTCGAGCTTCTTCATCTGCATGCTGACGGCGGACTGCGAGCGATTGACCTCATGGGCCGCAGCCGACAGCGAACCGGCATCTACCACCGCCACGAAGCACTTGAGCCAATCGATCTGCAAATCGCTGGAGGGCATGGCGGTTTCCTTTATTCGTTAATCGAATGGCTGCAACGTGAATAATGCGCTTTTCAGGACTTTTCTTCACTCGCAAGATACTGGCCTCAATACCCACCTGCTGGAGTGGATCATGCCCTTTGATACCTGGTTGCTCTACCTGATGACGTGCTTCGGCATCGCCGTGGTACCAGGGCCCAATGCATTACTGGTGCTGACCCATGGGGCCCTGCACGGCAGTCGCCGGACGCTGTTCACCATCAGCGGCGGCGTGCTCGGTTTTGCCCTGGTGCTGACGCTGTGCGCGCTGGGCCTGGGGGCACTGATCCAGGCATCGGCCAGTGGGTTCACCGCCTTGAAGGTGGCCGGCGGGCTCTACCTGATCTGGCTCGGTTTCGGCCTGTGGCGCGCGCCCCCCGTCAGCCTTGAGGCCAGCGGCACAATCAGCTTGCGGCGCTGGTCGCTGTTCCGCCAAGGGCTGGTCTCGGCGATTTCAAACCCCAAGGCACTGCTGCTGTTCACCGCGTTTATCCCACCGTTTCTGGACCCGCATAGAAGCATCATCGCGCAGACGGCTGCCATCGCGCTGACCTACGCCGTGGTGGAATTCGTCGTTGAGTACCTGGTGGCCAGCGCAGCCAACCGCATCCGGCCCTGGCTGGCCCGCACCGGGCGCCGATTCAATAAAGTCTGCGGTGGTTTTTTTGTACTGTTTGGGTTGGCCTTGCCGGTGCATAGTTGAAGGCAAGGCTGCCTTGGAGCTTGTCGCCCCAATTTGTACAAAATCCGGAATTCGCACCCGCCTTTGGCACGAAGCTTACCGGCGCTGAAGAGCAACTGGAGCCGCCAGCCACAAACTTCACGGCAGGGCGGGCCAGGTGGTGCTTGATTTCCTGAATCTCCATGGCGATGTAAACCTTCCTTTTGCAGGCATAAAGGCCGCAGGTTAGCAGTGTGCGCAAGCGGGTGGCAGTAGTCAGGGGGGGGCGGGACCAGCGGCACACGGATATTTTCAACGCACGCCCGTATTGCTAAAGTTTCCCACTCACCCGCCGACAGCTTTTGTTCCCACTTCACGGATGATTTTAATGTTCCGCTCTCTTTTTTCCGGCGTTGCATTGCTCGCCGTCGCCTGCACTGCCCAAGCCCGTACCGTCACCACGCCCGAACAGCTGCTGACCGAGTTCTCTCGTTGCGATGCGCATTTCTTCGAGAGCCTGCGCGATGCGCGCTTGCCAGCAGGTACCTTGCGCCTGAGCGACTACGGCTCGGTCAAGGCACCGACCATCATGAGTCCGCTGCAGGAAG
Organism: Pseudomonas sp. 8 R 14; assembly: GCF_900005955.1. NCBI lineage: Bacteria > Pseudomonadati > Pseudomonadota > Gammaproteobacteria > Pseudomonadales > Pseudomonadaceae > Pseudomonas > Pseudomonas sp. 8 R 14. Next base: position 26,632 of record NZ_CVTH01000045.1, read on the forward strand.
GTGGCACTTACCAACACTTCGAAACGCCCCTGATCGTTAACGGCGTGCGTATGGTCGGCTATTACAACCAGGCCCAAACCATCAAGGACGTCGGCAATTTTCTGTTCTGGGGGTTTGTAACCGATGGCTCGCCGCAAGAGGTGGCCGCAAAGCTCAAGCCGCTGATCGTTGATAACGCACGTTTTGTCAGTCAGGGCAAAGCCCTTACCCGCGCCGAAATCCGCCGTGTCGGTGACCCGATCGGCCAATGGCGCACCGAAGGGCTGACCGGTCCTGGTGTCGCCACGCCGTTTGGTTTCGTAGACCGCGTGCTGATGGTCGACGCGGGCGACACGTCACCGTCGCTCGTGGGACACACCACCGTGTTCTGCTCGCTGCAAGGCACCGTGACCGCGCCGCTCCTGCAGGTCTATCGCCCTGACCTCAACGCTCATCTGCTCGACTGACAAGGATGCTGATCATGAATACTCGCTGGCTCGCACTGATTGCCTGCTCCGCCCTCCTCACCGGTTGTGCAGGGATGCAGAACCCGCAAAAAGCCAACCTTGCCCACTGCGCTAATCAGTTAAAGGCGTCCAAAGCCGAAAACTACCCCTTGGTGCTGCAGGAAGGTGATCTATGCCTGCAGAAAGCTACGCTGCCTGCCTCGCTGCATAGTTTGATTTATGCGGTGCAGGCCGACGCCTACCTCAACCTCAAGCGCTTTCCCGAAGCCTTGGCCGCCAAGGAGAAATCCATGCAACTGGTGGTCAAGCCTGAGCCGCGCGCCTACCTGGACTTGAGCGCCATGTATCGCGCCGCTGGTAACCCGAAAAAAGCCCTTGAGCTCGTGCAGTTCAACCTTGACAACGGAATGGGAGAAGCAGGAAAGGGGGCCGGCTTCAATATGCCGACCTACTATCATCTGGGCCTCGCACTGACAGACCTGGGTCAGTACCGGGAGGCCGCTGAAGCATTCAGTACCGGCCTTCAGCGCCAGCCGGACTATGCCTGGGCCTATTATGCGCGCGGGATCGCGTACGACCATTTGGGCAATAGGGAAGACGCCAAGGCCGACTTCATGAAGTTCTCGCAGATCGTCGACAAGAAGTACCTGGAGCAGGAGAACAAGGCCAAGCTCGCGGAGTACAGGATTTCCATGCCGTAATTGGAACACCCGCTTAGGGGCGAATGTGCACCTTGTCTGGATAATCCGACGGATTTTGAGAAAGCACAGGCAGTGGAACAGGGTGGCCAGGCTCTGTGGTTCATCTGTGCTGCGAATGGTTGGGGGCTGCTGCGCAGCCCCACGGGAGCAAGCTCCCTCGCCACAAGGGGGAGCGTTTGCCTTGGTCAGTTCGCGGCTGCTGTCGCATGCTTCTTGGCCCATAGCGCAGCGGTTTGAAGGCTTGGTTTGGTGTTGGTTTGCTTACTGCACGCTCGTTATATCTGCCAACAGTTGTTCGAGCCCTTCCGGAGTTGAATAGAGGTTTTCCAGCGCCGCAACCTCGGCCAGTTGGCCTGGCGAAAGGGCCTTTTCTTCGTGCTCAAGCTGGGCGCGCATGTCCTCTTCATTTTTCGGCAGCTTGCGCTTCAAGGCTACGCGCAAAAGCCCGCATTCCTTGAGCTTGTTACGTTCGAAACCTCGACCTGTGTCCATCTGCACAGCGAGGAGAGCGGTTGCAAACGCGTGCCCTTGCGCCGCAGCCTTGAGCAACCACCGGTTTGCTGCCGGGTAGTCGACCGGTATTTCATCACCCTTGCTGTAGAGGTAGCCGAGAATGAACTGCGCATCGGCCCGGCCTTGCTCGGCAGCACGGGTATACCACTGCACTGCGGCGGGAACATCCTTGGGTGTGCCGCTACCACTGAGCATCGCGAGGCCCATCATTTCGTAAGCCTTGGCATTGCCGCTGTCGGCTGCCTGAGCAAGTAGCTTGACCGATCGCTCAAGATCGACCGGCGCGCCTCTGCCCTGTGCGTAAAGCGTTGCCAACTGTATGACCGACTCGGCATCCCCTTGAGCACTGCCCTTGCTTGCCCATGCGAACGCCTGCTGGTCGCTCGCCTTAACGCCATCACCTCGGTAGTAAAGCCTCGCGAGGTCTCCTTGCGCTTTGGCATGTCCTTGTTCGGCGGCTTTTTGAAACCACATGGCTGCCTGGACGAAACTCCTGGGTTGATCCTGGCCTGCAATATTGGAAATCCCCAGGAAATACTGGGCATCCGGGTTTCCATGCTTGGCCGACCGAGTGATCCACTCCAGGCCCTTGGAATGATTCACCGCTACGCCGCGCCCGTAGTAGGTGAAAATACCGGTTTTATACTCCGCGACAGGTTCGCCGTTTTCAGCAGCGCGCAAATACCACTCTGCCGCCTTGACCGGGTTTTTATCGACCACCAGGCCTTCGTCGTAGAACGCACCCATCAGCAGCGTGACGCTGTGCGGACTGCGCCATACGGTGATAGCGAACGTGATTAAAAGATAGGCCAGACAGCCCAGGAGCAACGCAACCAAAGGAACGACAAGCCGGCGCAATTTCGAATCCATTCGTGAGGTGTGGACGGGCAGTGTAGCGATGCTCATGCGCCGTACATAGATGCCTTGCTACAACAGGTTTAATCGCTTTCGGCGCTGCGAACCAGCGGCGCATGTGCAGGCCCATGTAGGCGTTGATGGCGATGGTACATCGCGCCCAGCAGGGCAAATTGCGCTGTGATGGGTTGGTCGGGGAGCATCATTACGGTAGGCATGCAGTGAAGGTCAGGATCACTTTCGGGTTACTTGAACCTGTTTTGATTACTCGCTTACCGGAGGGCAGCTTTCGAGCGAGCTAGCTGGTAGCTGTGGGTAGCAAACGACCCGTAGCTGACTGTCGGTTCAGGTTCAGATTGAGCAAGTCGGTCGCTCACCCAATCGCTCTACCAACCTTACAAGATAACCGTCGGGATCCTGGACGATGAATTCGCGCTGGCCTACTTCTACATTGTCAGCCCGATACCAAGTGTCTTTGCATTCTCGATAGAGTGCACAGCCAGCCTGATCAAGTTTTTGGATGTCGCGTCGAGTGACAACTAATGGCCCAGAGTTTTTTACACACTCTGGGCCCGTTAGCAACCGTTGCTCTCGGGAGCATACGCTTCTGGTCGAAAGCCCCCCCTTTCTAAGCCAACCGGTCTACCATGCCACCCCCGGCAGTGGTTGCACGCGCTACCGACTCAACTTTTAAAGGTATCGCAATGTCCATCGACCAAATCTCCCTCCCCAAAGGCGTAGGCCCTCACGCCGCCAAGCTCCTCGACGCCATCACTGGCGCCGCCACCCATGAAGAACTCAACCGCGCTGGCGGCAAGGCTGAAGGCTTTGTGCTTGGTCTGGAATCCACCAAAGCCATCAAGAGCCAAATCGCCGAGTCGTTGTATGTGGCCTATGACGATGCGGCGAGTAATCGTTCTAGTGAATTGAAGGGCTAGGCATTAACCGGAGCAGGGCGCTTCGCGGTCGAGCAATTTGGCCGTGAGGAGTACGCCCAGCTCGCTCAGTTGGTGGATAGCGAGGGCGATTTCGCGGTGTTTGCCGCATAGGTCTTCGGACAAGTCGAGCAGCAGTATGCTGACTGAGGCGAAGGTTTCGTAGCTGTTGGTGATGAGGGTTTCGTTGCTGGCGTCGGGAGCGACGCTGAAGAGAGCGGTTGAATCTGTAGCCATTGTTAAGTTCCTTGCTTGGGCCACTACCTGATCGCTACTAAACGATAAGGCGGTAGCTGTACGCAGGTTAGTAGACCGGTGGAACCTAACAAAACCGGCGCGCCCGAGGGCGCCCTACGCACAGCCACCATCGAGCACAGACAGGCACGTCTGACAGATGAAGCTTGTGCACTTGTTAGGTTAAACCGTGGGCTACTAAACCCGATCACCGAGAGATTCAGCGACCGAGCCACCTTAGAGACGGCCATCCCAGCGCACAAGCCGGCGGATTCTGACGCAAGCGTAGGCAAGGGAGCAAGGCACGGTGGCTGCGCGGCTCACACCGTAAGACTTAATAACCATCCCGCCGCGCCGCTTCCTACAACCACCAGCCACGGTGGCAGTTTCCCCACCATCAGCGCCACCAGGCCAATCAGCGCCAGGGCGACGTCCTGGGCGGTGAAGATGGCGCTGGTCCACACCGGTTGGTACAGCGCCGCCAGCAACAGGCCGACCACCGCCGCGTTCACGCCCGCCAGCGCGGCTTGGGTGCGCGGGCTGCGGCGCAGGCTTTCCCAGAAGGGCAGTGCGCCCAGCACCAGTAAAAACGACGGTGCGAAGATCGCCAGCAGGCAGAGCAGGCCACCGAGCCAGCCGTTCGGCGCTTGGGTCATCGAGGCGCCGAGGAAGGCGGCGAAGGTGAACAGCGGGCCGGGCATGGCTTGGACGGCGCCGTAGCCGGCGAGGAACACGTCGTTGCTCACCCAGTGGCGGGGCACGACTTCGGCTTGCAGCAAGGGCAGCACCACGTGGCCGCCGCCGAATACCAGCGCGCCGGTGCGGTAGAAGGCGTCGGTCACGGCCAGGGTTGGGTTGGGCATCAACTGGGCGAGGATCGGCAGGCTGGCCAGCAACAGCACAAACAGCGACAGCCATAGCGCCCCGGCGCGACGGCTGATGGTCACGGGCAGGGCGTCGTGCGCGGTGGGCGGTGTGGGCTTGAACAGCAGCAGGCCGGCCATGCCCGCGATGAGGATCACGCCGACCTGGCCCCACGCCGATGTTTGCAGCAGGGCCACGCAGGCGGCGAGCAGCATCACGGCCACGCGCGGGGCGTCGGTGCACAGGTTGCGCGCCATGCCCCACACGGCCTGGGCGACCACGGCGACGGCCACCACTTTAAGGCCATGCAACGCGCCGGGCGGGATGGCGGTGCTGTGCCGGGTGATGCCCAAGGCCAACAGGATCAGCACAACGGCGGACGGCAGGGTAAACCCGAGCCACGCCGCCAATGCGCCGCCGTACCCCGCGCGCGACAGGCCGAGGGCGATGCCGACCTGGCTGCTGGCGGGGCCGGGCAGGAATTGGCACAGCGCGACCAAGTCCGCGTAACTGCGCTCGCTCAGCCAGCGTCGCCGGGTCACGAACGCGTCCCGGAAATAACCCAGGTGCGCAATCGGGCCGCCAAAGGAGGTAAGGCCCAGGCGCAGGAAAATCAGGAACACTGACCAGGGGCTTTCGCGTCGATTTGCTGGGGAGTCAGCCAAGGCGGGCGGTCTCGGTGAGGACAGGGCATCGCGGCACCTTAGCGAATTTTGATGACGTGAAGAAGCGGCGCCAGCGCTCAATGTTGTACCGTTGCTCCCCTGGACCGTACCGATGACGAAGGAGTCAGCATGACATTGACTGTCGATACCCTGCTCGAACTGGCCATGGCCAACCCCGTCAACGCCGAAATCACTGCGCGCCTGCCCGACCTCGGGGTGGACCAGTGCATGCTCACGGCGGGTTGCCTGTTCCAGGCGGTGTGGAATCATCAGGCGAATCTGCCGGCTGATCAGGGCGTGAAGGATTACGACGTTTTTTACTTCGATACCGACCTGTCCTACGAGGCGGAGGATGCGGTAATTCGTGCGGCGGATGAACTGTTCAAAGACCTGGGCGTGAATGTCGAGGTCAAGAACCAGGCGCGGGTGCACCTTTGGTACGGCAAACGCTTTGGTCGGCCCTACCCGCAGTTGCAGTCGGCGTGCGACGGGGTCGACCGTTATCTGGTGGCCGGTACGTGCATCGGCTTGGAGATTGCCACGGGCCAGGTGTATGCGCCGTATGGGTTGGAGGATGTGGAACTGGGGATTTTGCGGATTAATCCACTGCATCCGGAGCAGGCGTTGTTTGAGCAGAAGGCGCGCAGTTATCAGGCGCGGTGGCCTTGGCTGAGGATTGTCGGGGTGGAGATACCGGAATGAATTGGCGCTGAACTTTTAGGTAGGTGTCGCACGTCCAAGCTTCAAATCACTCCCGCCAAGGACAGACGATGACCTTCTTTATCTTCCTGCTTGCCTGCGCCGCCGCCGCCAGTACCGGCGTCATTTTCAAACCCGGCGCCTGGTATGAATCCCTCGTCAAACCCAGCTTCACCCCACCCAATTGGCTGTTTCCGGTGGCCTGGACGATCATCTACCTGCTGCTGGCCTGGGCCGGCTATCGCTTGAGCCTGATCCCCGGCAGTCAAATGGTGCTGGCGCTGTGGGCTGCGCAAATTGCCCTGAATACCCTGTGGACGCCGGTATTTTTCGGCGCGCATCGCCTGCTGGCCGGGATGGTGATCATCGTGTTGCTGTGGATCACCGTGGCGGCGATGGTGGTACTGGCCGTGCGCCTGGACCTGATCACCGGCCTGATCCTGTTCCCGTACCTGGCGTGGCTGTGTGTGGCGGCGGCGCTGAATTTCTCGATCCTGCGTAATAACCGCTGATGGCTCACCAACCGTGGCCCGCCAACGAGGCGGAACTGGCCCAGATGCGCCGCTTCAATCAGAAGCTCGCCTGGCTGCCGCGCTTCAAGATCCGCAATCGCGTTACGCCGCGTTTGATCCAGGCGCTGTTGCGCGTCAGTCAAACGCTCAAGCGCGCCACACCGGCTGAAAGCAGGGTTGTCGACAACGTCCCGGTGCGCATCCTGCGGCCAAGCGGCAAGCCCAAGGGCGTAGTGCTGGATATCCACGGCGGCGGCTGGGTGATCGGCAATGCGCAGATGGATGACGACCTCAACCTGGGCATGCTGCAGGCGTGCGACGTGGCGGTGGTGTCGGTGGATTATCGGTTGGCGGTGGATACGCCGGTTGAAGGCTTGATGGAAGACTGCCTGAACGCCGCACGTTGGCTGCTCACGGATGATGAATTTGCCGGGCTGCCGGTGATCGTCGTCGGTGAGTCGGCCGGTGGGCATCTGGCGGCGGCGACGTTGCTGGCCCTCAAGCAATGGCCTGAACTGCTCAAGCGCATAAGCGGCGCGGTGTTGTATTACGGCGTTTACGACCTGACCGGCACACCGAGCGTACGCGCGGCCGGGCCTGAAACGTTGCTGCTGGACGGGCCGGGGATGGTGGAAGCGTTGCGCATGCTCACGCCGGGGCTGAGTGATGATGAGCGCCGACAGCCGCCGTTGTCGCCGTTGTATGGCGACTTTGAAGGGCTGCCCCCGGCGTTGATGTTTGTGGGGGAGTTGGACCCGCTTAAGGATGACACGCTGCTGATTGCCGAGCGGTGGCCCCACGCTGAAGCACACCTGCTGCCGGAGTCGGTCCATGGGTTTATTCATTTTCCGGTGGCGATGGCGGATGGGGTGTTGGCCTATAGCCGACAGTGGATCACTCAGTGCATTGATGGCGAACAGGCATAACTGGATAGGCGCCTCTCTAAGGCTCACCCATTCCTCTGTGGTGAGCGAGCTTGCTCGCGTTGGGCTGCGAAGCAGCCCCAAAACCAGCCAGTGCAGAGTAAGCCCGCTTCCCACAGAAAGCACCGATTCACTACAATCGCCTTATCTTTTATCAGCAGGCCGGGTACCCTCTTTTTTCCACACATTCCCCCCAAGCAAAGGAAAGCACGTGAAGATTCTCCAAGGAGCCATCGGTCTATCGGCGCTGTATCTGCTGGCAGGCTGTGGCCAGGTCACCGAAAAAACACTGACGTTCGATGTGCCCTATGGGATGTATGAAACCGTTCTGCGCCAGAACGTCACCGGAACAGGCCAGTTGACCTGCAAGGTCACCACCGACAACCAGGACCGCGGCGAAAAGTGGGTGCCGTCGGTGATTCTTGCGGCGGCCGAGGACGCTGCCGAGGACGACACCCTGTTTCTTTCCAGCTACACGCCAGCCGACAGCGACCAGCGCTTGTTCCAACTGCGCACCTTCAACAAAGCCAAGCCGGTCATCGATACCTTCTTCCATCGGGCCCCCGACCAACGCGGTGTGTATACGTTGCGCCTGACCTGGCAAGCGGACGGCGCCATTGGTTATCAGGTCGCCAGCGGTGGGGCCTGGGAAGAGAGGAAACTCGTGGACAAGCCCGGTTTTTCCGTGCGCCACGTGAGCGTACATGCCTCCGGTATGAAGGGCAGCGCTGTGTGTGAGTTGCGTGAGTGAACGCGCTGACGTTGAGGCCGGCGACGGTGACTGATCTGCCGTCGATCTATCGGGGAGAGCAGGACTACATCCGCCGCTGGGAGCCCGACCACGAAGCAGCCTGGCGGCTCCAGTTGGAGCGCCACCTTACACGCTGGGTCGATAACTTCGAACGCTTGACGATCGCGATGCTGGGCGGGCAGTTTGCCGGTTATTCGCTGTGGACTGCAGAGGAGGGGGTTGCCGAGCTTTGTACGATCAACGTCAGTGACGTTCACCGACGCCAGGGGATCGGTCGGACGTTGCTGGACGCTTACGCGGCGGCGGCTGGGCAGAATGACTTCTTGACGTTGCGATCGTACGTTCCGATAACCCTGCCCGGCTGATGTATGAGCGCGCCGGGTTTGTCTGTGTGGGCACAGATTCGAACGACTACCTTTGCTACGAGCGAGCCAGCCGCCCGTGAATATCACCGCAAGAATCGGATAGCCACCGCTGTCCAGGTGCTCGTCTCATGGGGCTCACCCTAAGAGGCGCCCACCATGAACTTCCGCATTACGGGCCTTGCTCCCGGTCCATTTCTCAGTGTGTTTGGTTTGCCCGACGATGAGCTTGCCGCGCGCGGGACAAGCCCGCTCGCCACAACAGCCCTATCTGTCCAGCGTTCAGCGTTTAGCCAACGGTGCGTAGATACCTATGCCCGATAGCAGTCTGTCAGGTGATGCATATGTCGACTGGCACACCGCTATCGGTGGCAAGCCCCTCCCACATTAGGATCTCGGGTGGAGTCGATATTGTGGTGTTCAGTTAGACCGCAACCGCAGTATCTGCGCCCCATCGAACGGGTCCGTCAGGTAGTGCGCCTGCACCCCGAATGTCTCCCGCAAGCGCTCCGGCGTTAGCACCTCCAGCGGCTTGCCCAGCGCGACCAGGCGCCCACGGTCCAGCACGGCCAGGCGATCGCAGGTCAGCGCCTGGTTCAGGTCATGCAGGGCGATGAGGGTGGTCACCGGCAAACCTTGCACGCCTTTCAAAATCGCCAGTTGATGCTGGATATCCAGGTGATTGGTCGGCTCGTCCAGCAACAGTATCTGCGGCCGTTGCGCCAGGGCGCGGGCGATGTGCACGCGCTGGCGCTCGCCGCCGGAGAGGCTGCGCCAGGCGCGGTGGCTCAGGTGGGTGGCGTCCACATCATGCAGGGCCTGGCGCACGATGGCGTCGTCGTCGCCGGACCACGGGCTCAGCGCCGACAGCCACGGTGTACGGCCCAGTGCTACGGCGTCGAATACGCGGATGGCGTCGTCGGTGTCGGCCTGTTGCTCCACCACCGCCAGCTGTTGGGCGATGGCGCGGCGGGACAGGTCGCCCAGGCGTTGGCCGCCCAGGCGCACGTCGCCGCTGGCCGGTGTGCGCAGACCGGCGAGCAGTTTGAGCAGGGTGGATTTGCCGGAGCCGTTGGGCCCGACAATCCCCAGGGTTTCACCCAACTGAACCTCCAGGTGGATATCGCGCAGCAACTCCGCCTCACGCACCTTGAAGCCCAGGCCGGTGCAACTCAGTACGCTCATCGCGCATTCCTCCGGCCAATCAGGATCAGCGCAAACACCGGCGCGCCCACCAGCGCCGTCACCACGCCGACCGGGATCACCTGGCCTTTGATCAAGGTGCGCGACAACACATCGGCCGCAATCAAAAATAACGCGCCGCCCAGCGCACTGGCGGGCAGCAGGCGCGAATGCCCGGTGCCGAGGAGCAGGCGCACCGCGTGGGGGATCACCAGGCCGACAAAGCCGATGGAGCCGACAATCGACACCATCACCGCCGTCACCAGCGCCGCGCAACCCACCAGCACAACCTGCACGCGGCGCACCGGGATGCCCAGGGACGCGGCCGAATCCGTGCCGAAGGTGAACGCATCCAACGCGCGACGATGCCACAGGCACACCACCAGGCCCGTGATCGCCACCGGCACTGCCAGCCACACCGACGGCCAGCGCACGCCGCTGAGGTTACCCAGCAGCCAGAACAGGATGCCGCGCGCCTGTTCGGAGCTGGCTGATTTGGTGATCAGGAACGCCGTGAGCGCATTGAACAACTGCGACCCGGCGATGCCGGCGAGGATGATCTGCCCGGTGCCGCTGGACGAACCGCTGGCCCGCGCCAGCAAAATCACCAGGGCAAACGCCGCCATCGCGCCGACAAAGGCGCCGGCCGACAATGAAATCAGCCCGCCGCCCACGCCCATCAACGCCACCAGCACCGCGCCGGTCGAAGCGCCGGCGCTGATGCCCAGCAGGTACGGATCGGCCAGCGGGTTGCGCAGCAACGACTGCAAAATCACCCCGCAGGTGGCCAGCCCGGCACCGCAGGCGGCGGCCACCAGGGCACGGGTGAGGCGGTAGTTCCACACCACGCCTTCATCGATGGGGTCCAGCACGTAACCGGCCGCCCACAGTTTGTTGGCGAGCACCTGCAGCACCACCTGGGGCGAGATGGCGGTTTCGCCGATGGCCACGCCGGCGAGCACGGCGATCAGCAATAGCGCCAGGGCGAGTAAGGTCCGGATCATTGCGGCAGGTCGTAGCCGTCGATGGCCGTGGCCAGGTGTTCAAGGCCGTCGAACATGCGGATGCTGGCCTGCAGCGCCAGGGCGTCGAGGATGATGATGCGGTTGTTTTTCACCGCGTCCATGTTGCGCGTGACCGGGTCGCTGCGCAGGAAGGCGAGTTTCTTTTCATGGTCGTCGGCGGGGTAGCGGCGACGGTCCATGCGGGCGATCACCAGGAAGGTCGGGTTGGCCTTGGCGAGGGTTTCCCAGCCGACGGCGGGCCATTCTTCATCGGATTGCACCACGTTGTGCAGGCCGAGGGTTTCGAGCATGAACTCCGGAATGCCCTTGTGGCCGGCCACGTAGGGGTCGCTGGCCAGTTCTGCGCTGGAGAACCACACCAGCGCGCTGGCCTGCTTGAGGCCTTTGCTCTGCACGGTGGCCACGGATTGGGCCAGGCGCGCCTGGAGCTCATCGTTCAACTGTTGGCCGCGATCCTGCACATCGAAAATCTGCGCCAGCTGGCGGATGCTCTTGTAGATCGTCTCGATACGGAACGGCTCCAGCCGCGTGCCGTCGGCGCCCACCAGGTTGTCCTTGCCTTCGCAGTCGGAGGGCAGCAGGTAGGTGGGGATCTTCAGGTCGTGAAACTGCTCGCGGGTGCCGACTACGCCTTGCGGGCCCACCACCCATTCCAGCTCGGCGGCCACCAGTTGCGGGCGCTTGGCGATCACCGCTTCGAAGCTGGGCTCGTTGTTGGCCAGGCGCTCGATGCTGTCGTTCTGCGCCTTGAACTGCGGCAACACGCTGTTGAACCACAGCGAGGTGCCCACCACGCGGTCAGCCACGCCGAGGGCATAGAGCATTTCGGTGGCGGCCTGGCCGATGGTCACGCTGCGCGCGGGCGCCTGCGGGAAGGTGAGGGTGCTGCCGCAGTTTTCCAGGGTCAGCGGGTAGTGCGTGGGCGCGGCGTGGGCCAGGGCGCAGAAACCCAGGCCGCTGATCAGGGCGGTAACGCGTGGCAGCATGAGGCGATCTCCGTGTGGACCGTACGTGGAAACAGGCTAGGTACGGTTCGGAAATACGCCCTCGAACGCCGGCGAACGGGCAGGCAAGGATGTCCTTCCCGGACACCCCGCCGGTGAGTGATTGTGCTGGGCCGGCAGGTCTCCTGACTGATGCGTCGTCGCCACGCTCCGGCCTTCCCGGACGCGGTCCAGTGGCAGTGGGGAGCAGGCTCGGCACCTACAGTTGCGGGGGCAGTTCCGATTGACGCGGTGTACCGCGCTTCGGATTCCCTATTAGTCCCGTTCGGGAACCGGCGCGGTATGGTAGTTGATTAGGGCGAGGCGATACAGCCCGAAGGGCGCCCGGTCAGAGACGAATATCCTCGGGGCCGCGGATCAGCGCTTCAATTCGCGTGCCCGTAGCGCGCTCTTCGTTGCTGAAGCCGTCGTAGTCCGCCAGGTTGGCGAAGCGGATGCCGGTCAATTGTTCGATCTGGATCACGCTGCGCTGGTAGGTCCTGACCTGGCCGAACATCAGGTCGAGCTGACCCAGCTCGCGGCTTTGGTCGATCATGTAGGCGCTGGCGGAGGGCTTGCCGTCATCGCTGAGGTAGGCCACCACTTTCCAGAACGCCTTGGGGATTCTGATACCACGGTAAAGGCGGTCGTCGTCGGCGAACACCGGGCCGCTGAACACCGTTGCCCGGGCTTTCCAGCGCTGCGTGTTATTGAGGATGTAGTCTTCCAGTTCCAGCCAGGTCTTCTGGTTGAACCCGCTCATCTGCGGCGAGCAGTTGGTGAAGTGGAAGGTGTCGAGGTTGGCGGTGTTTGCCGCGTCGCCCCAGTTAGGATCCTGGCGCCGTACCAGGTGACCGCGATCCAGGCCATTGCTGGCATAGAGCTCTTCGCCCACCTGGGCGCTGATCGGCAGGCGCCCATCGTAGGCCCAGGTGTCGTTGCTGCGGATAATCTCCACATGCTGCCCGCCGTCGATATTGACGCCCACGTAGAGCGCCAGTCGTCGGGAACGGGACATCGTCACCGAGAAATGCGTGTAGTCCAGGCGCAGCGGTTGGACGTCGTCCGCCAATGCCTCATCGGCGGTGGGCCAGGGCACTGCGAAGCTGCTGAGAAAGTCCTCGGCGTAGCCCTGTCGGTCCTGTAGATCCTTAGCCGCGGTGACACGGGGCGTCGCCGCCCGGGCTTCCATCAGGGTGGGATTGGTCGCGATCAACGGGCGCAGATCGGCGAGTCGTGGGCGGTGCGCAAGATCGATTTTGGCTTTGCGGGCTGGCATGGGTAAGTCCTCCTTGGATAAACACGACTGCAACATAGATTGATGACAATTGATGACACGGGTTAACCCTGGGGGGCTATCCTCAAACGGTTACCGGAGCTACACCATATGCCAACAGGGAGCCAGCTAATGTGTGATCGCCACCACCGCAACCCGATTTTCTGCCTGATCCCGCCGTATATGCTCGACCAGATCGCGCGTCACGGTGATAAGGCCCAGCGCGACATCGCGCTGCGCACCCGCGCCAAGGACAGCACGTTCCGTTCGCTGCGCATGGTCGCAGTGCCCGCCAAGGGGCCGGCCCACATGGCCCTGGTCATGGGCGCCGGCAAACGGCGCTCGATCTACACCGCCGAAGGCACCGACAGCCTGCCGGGCAAGCTGGTCCGCGGTGAAGGCCAGCCCGCCAGTGGCGACGCCGCCGTGGACGAAGCCTATGACGGCTTGGGTGCCACGTTCGATTTTTTCGAAGAGGTGTTCGACCGCAACTCCATTGACGACGCCGGCATGGCCCTGGATGCCACCGTGCACTTTGGCCAGAACTATAACAATGCGTTCTGGAACTCGACCCAGATGGTGTTTGGCGATGGCGATGGGCAGTTGTTCAACCGCTTCACGGTGGCCCTCGATGTGATTGGCCATGAATTGGCCCACGGCGTCACCGAGGACGAGGCCAAGCTGATGTATTTCAATCAGTCCGGTGCCTTGAACGAGTCACTCTCGGACGTGTTCGGCTCACTGATCAAGCAGTATGCGTTGAAGCAAACCGCCGAAGACGCCGATTGGCTGATCGGCAAAGGGTTGTTCACCAAGAAGATCAAAGGCGTCGCCCTGCGTTCGATGAAGGCCCCCGGCACCGCGTTCGATGACAAGCTGCTGGGCAAGGACCCTCAGCCAGGGCATATGGATGATTTTGTCCAGACCTACGAGGACAATGGCGGGGTGCATATCAATTCCGGCATTCCCAACCATGCGTTCTATCAGGTGGCGACCCGGATTGGCGGGTTTGCCTGGGAGCGTGCAGGACGTATCTGGTATGACGCGCTGCGCGATGCGCGGTTGCGGCCGAACTCGGGTTTTTTACGTTTTGCGCGTATAACCTACGATATCGCCGGCCGTCTCTACGGCGCGAACAAGGATGAGCACAAGGCGGTCAAGGAGGGCTGGAAAGCGGTTGGCATTAACGTCTGACGTGAGGAACAGCCATGCAAATTTCGATCAAGGAAAACGGCGGGCCGGCGTTTTTTCCGGGTTTGACCAAGCCTCGTACTGTGGAGTTGAACACGTTGCCCGAGCCGGACCAACAAGAGTTGCGGCAGCTGATCGAGGCTTCAAACTTCTTTCAGTTGCCGCAGAGCACCACGCCAGAGCCCGGAAATCCGGGCCAGGTGCACTACACCCTGACCGTGAAGGAAGGCCAGCAGGAACATACGGTGTGCGTGCTCGCGCCGGTGAAGTCGCAGGCATTGGATGGGCTGGTGCAGTGTGTGCGCCGGCATATCCGCAGTTGAGGTCACCCCAGCAGTTCCTTCACCTTGGTAATGAGCTTGTTGATGTCGAACGGCTTATCCAGCACCGCATCGAACAGGTCCGAGCGCTGCATGCCGATATGGGCCTGCGCGCCGCTGATCAGGATAATCGGCAGGTGCTTGACGGCCGGCAGTGCACGGACCGCTTCGGCGAACTCCTCACCGTCCATCACCGGCATCATGAAATCGGTGATGATCAGCGACGGCCGTTCTCGCTCCAGCACCTCCAGCGCCTTTTTCCCATTGCCAGCTGTGACGACCATGAACCCCTCATCTTCCAGTGCGTAGGCAAGGATATCGGCGATCAAGTACTCGTCATCGACGACCAGGATGGTGGCCATGTCAATTCAACCTACCCAAAGACTTAAAAAGCTGAACCAGGCAGCGCTGAATTGGATGCAACTGAGGGGGCATTTGTTGAAACCTTTCTTAAGTCAACGGCTTGGTCACGGATCACCACCTCTAATAATGAGGGGTCATAAAAGCTGTCTCTGACCTTAAGAATGGAAAGCGTCCTTCTAAGTTCAGACTGAATCTCGAAGAAACGCATAAGCATGAGGTTGTCGGCAATGCTCGACAGTTCAGACGCGGGGGAAGTGACCTCCGAGCCGAACAGGTCATGCATCTCCCACGTGGCAAACACCGTGACGCCCCTGGCACGCAGTTCGTTCATCAGTGCGCTGTAGAAATCGGTGATCCGCGCCGGGTTGTTGGAGACGCGGGTCATGCCGCTCAAGCTGTCGATGAACAGCCGCTTGATGCCCTTTTCCTCGACCAGGCGCAGCAATCGCGCACCCAGCCCGTCCAGCAGACCTTCGGTAGTGGGCTGCCAGGCGATGGTCAGTGCGCCACTGTCTTCCATCTCCTGGATATCGATGCCCAGGGATTGGCCTTTGAGCCGCAGGCGCTGAGGGCTTTCGTAGAAGCCGAAGTGCAGGCCGGGAGCGTCTACCGTCGATTCCGAGAGAAACTTGAGGCCCAGGGTGGTCTTGCCAATGCCCGACGGCCCCATGACCAGGGTCACGCTGGAACTGTGCAGCCCGCCGCCGAGGATGCCGTCCAACGAGCCGATACCGCTGGCGATGCGCGTCAGGTCGGCGCTGTCGGGTGCGGACGGGCGGCCATAGAGGCTTTCCAGGCGTGGGTACACCACCAGGCCGTCGTCGTTGATTTCACACTCGTGCAGGCCGGTGAGCGCGCCGCTGCCGCGGGTCTTGCGCAACTGGATACGGCGCACGGAACGGGTGCCGAACAGTTCCTCGCCCATTTCGATCACGCCATCGACCATGGTGTGCTCGGGGCTGCCGTCATCCAGGCGTGAGCTGGTGAGAAACAGCACCGTGCAGCCGGCGAAGGCGGCATGCCCTTGCAGTTCGGAAATGAATTTTTTCGTGTCGATCGGCGAGTCGGCCTTGGAACGCGCGTTCAACAAGCCGTCCACCACCATGACGGTGGCCCTCTGCCTGCTGATCTCACGCCTGAGCAGCTTGACCACTTCGTCGAGGCCTTCGTTTTCCAGGGTGTCGAAGGCGCTGACAAACTGGATTTCGGCGCCGACACGGGAGGCGTCAAAAAAGCTCAGGGTAGAGAGGAACTGGAAAAGGCGGTCGTGGGATTCCGCCAACAGCGTGGCAACCAGGACTCGGCCGCCATTGCGCGCGTGATGAAACCCCAGCTGGTTGGCAAGGATGGTTTTACCTGAGCCGGGGCGGCCCTGAATGATGTAGGACGCCCCAGACACCAGCCCTCCCTTGAGCAGAGCGTCCAGCCCTTCGATTCCGCTTTGAAGGCGATTTAGCTTTTCCACAGTGCGATCCTGACCCTAAAAACATGCTGTTAAGCCGAGTGGACAGAATGCTAACGCCATTTGTTCACTGCTGCTACTTGCGATCCAGCCATACGGTCTGCGCATTGCAGAATTCGCGTAGGCCAAAATGCGACAACTCGCGCCCGAACCCGCTCTTCTTCACGCCGCCAAACGCCACCCGAGGGTCGGACACGCTGAACGCATTGATGAAGATCCCGCCGGTTTCCAGCTGGTTGGCGATGTCGCGGGCCTTGGCCGGGTCGGTGGTGAAGAGGCTGGCGGTGAGGCCGAACTCGCTGTCATTGGCCAGGGCCACGGCGTGGTCGGCATCGCGGGCGGTGATGATCGACGCCACGGGGCCAAACAGTTCCTGCTTGAACGAGGTCATCTGGTCGGTGACGTCGGCCAGTACGGTCGGCTCATAGTAGTTGGCGACACCGGCAACTTTGTGGCCGCCCAGCAGCAGGGTGGCGCCTTCTTCCAGGGTGGCCTGGACCTGGCCGTGCAACTCGTCGCGCAGGTCGAAGCGCGCCATCGGGCCGACGTAGGTGCTGGCCGAGGTCGGGTCGCCCATCACCAGCGCGCGGCTGGCTTCGACGAACTTGGCGGTGAAGGCGTCCACCACGCCGGCTTCGATGATCAGGCGCTTGGCGGCGGCGCAGACCTGGCCGCTGTTCTGGAAGCGGCCGATGACGGCGGCCTGCACGGCGGCGTCGAGGTCGGCGTCGTTGAGCACGATGAACGGGTCGGAGCCGCCCAGTTCCAGCACGCACTTCTTCAGCGCAGCGCCGGCCTGGGAGCCGATGGCCATGCCGGCGCGTACGCTGCCGGTGAGGGTGACGGCGGCGATGCGCGGGTCGGCGATGGCGGTGGATACGCCGTCCTGGGTCACGTTGATCACTTCGAACAGGCCTTCAGCGAATCCGGCCTTCTGCAACGCCGCTTTCATCATGTACGCGCTGCCCATCACGTTCGGCGCGTGTTTGAGCACGTAGGTATTGCCGGCGAGCAGGGTCGGCACGGCGCCACGCAGCACTTGCCATACCGGGAAGTTCCACGGCATCACGGCGAGGATCGGGCCCAGCGGGCGGTATTCGATGTGGGCGCTGCCGTTGTCCACCAGGGTGGGTTCCGGGGCTAGCATGGCCGGGCCGTGGGCGGCATACCACTCGCTGAGCTGGGCGCATTTTTCGATTTCGGCGCGGGCCTGGGTGATGGGCTTGCCCATTTCCAGGGTGATCATCTGCGCCATTTCTTCGGCTTGATCGCGCAGGGCGCCGGCCAGGGCCAGCAGCAATTCGGCACGCTGGCTGACCGGCTGGCGGCGCCAGGTGCGGAAGGCGGCGGTGGCACGGTCGAGGGCGGCGTCCAGTTGCGACGCGGTTTCGTAGGGGTAGCTGCCGACTGTTTCGCCGGTGGCGGGGTTGATCGACAGGGCGTGGGTCTGGTGAGAAATAGCGTTCATGGCACCGTCCGGCTGAATGAGTGGAATGGGTTCAGCCTACGGGGATGCATGTTTTCTGGAAACTGAATAATATTGAGCAATACGTTCACGATTGGAGAATGACTTGGATCTGGTGCAGCTGGAAATCTTCAAGGCCGTTGCCGAGCAAGGCAGCATCAGCGCCGCCGCGCAGTTGATTCATCGGGTGCCGTCGAACCTGACCACGCGCATCAAGCAACTGGAGCAGGATTTGGGCGTGGAGTTGTTTATCCGCGAGAAGAGTCGCCTGCGCCTGTCGCCCGCCGGATGGAATTTCCTCGGCTATGCGCGGCGTATTCTCGACCTGGTGCAGGAAGCCCGCGCGACGGTGGCGGGGGAGGAGCCCCAGGGCGCGTTTGTCCTGGGATCCCTGGAAAGCACGGCGGCGGTGCGCATCCCGGCGCTGCTCGCGGCCTACAACCAGAAGCACACCAAGGTCGAGCTGGACCTGAGCACCGGGCCTTCAGGCACGATGATCGAGGGCGTGTTGTCGGGACGGCTGGCGGCGGCGTTCGTCGATGGGCCGGTATTGCATGCCACCCTGGAAGGCGTGGCGGTGTTCGAGGAGGAGATGGTGGTGATTGCGCCGTTGCACCACGGTCCGATCACGCGAGGGCAGGATGTGAACGGGGAGAGCATCTACACCTTTCGCTCCAACTGTTCCTACCGGCACCATTTCGAGCGCTGGTTCGCACAGGACGGCGCGGTGCCGGGGAGGATCTTCGAGATGGAGTCCTACCACGGCATGCTCGCCTGCGTCAGCGCCGGGGCCGGCCTGGCGCTGATGCCACGCAGCATGCTGGAAAGCATGCCGGGGTTTACCACGGTGAGCGTGTGGCCGCTGACGGACAGTTTTCGCACCCTGCATACCTGGCTGATCTGGCGCCGGGGCACCGTGTCGCAGAGTTTGAACAGTTTTGTGAAGTTGCTGGAAGAGCAGGGTGTGGCGTCGGCCTAGCCGCCGAACTGGAAGGTGCCCATGGCCAGCTTGGCCATGATTGCCGTCGCGCCCAATTGCACCAGCCACAACGCCAAACCGCCCAGGAACACCCCCAGCGCCACCTGCAACACCAGGCTTTTCTGGCGCTTGGCTTGGGGCGCGCGCGGGGTGTAGTCGTGCAATTCGTCGCGGTCGGCGCGCAGGTCCAGGTCGTCGTTTCTCATAGGGCTCTCACAGCAAAGGGGCAATCAGGGTTCAGTCTAGTGGGTTCGCCAATAAAAAGGGGGAAGCCATCGGCTTCCCCCTTCGTATGACGCCGTCAGGCTTATAGAACCTGAACAATCGCCTTTGTTACCGCAGCAATGTTCGACTGGTTCAACGCCGCCACGCAGATACGCCCGGTATCCAGCGCGTAGATACCAAACTCGCTGCGCAGGCGGGTGACTTGCTCAACGGTCAGGCCGGAGTAGGAGAACATCCCGCGTTGGCGACCGACGAAGCTGAAGTCGTGGCCCGGAGCAGCCTTGGCCAGCTCGGCAACCATCTGCTCACGCATGCCACGGATGCGCAGGCGCATCTCGGCCAGTTCGGCTTCCCACTGGGCGCGCAGCTCAGGGCTGTTCAGCACCGCGGCAACAATCGCTGCGCCATGGGTTGGCGGGTTGGAGTAGTTGGTGCGGATCACGCGCTTGACCTGGGACAGGATGCGCGCGCTTTCTTCCTTGGAGTCACCGACGATGGACAACGCGCCCACACGCTCGCCGTACAGGGAGAACGACTTGGAGAACGAGCTGGAGACAAAGAAGGTCAGGCCCGATTCGGCGAACAGGCGCACGGCGGCGGCGTCTTCGTGGATACCGTCGCCAAAGCCCTGGTAGGCCATGTCGAGGAACGGCACCAGGTTCCTGGCCTTGACCACGTCCAGCACGTTCTGCCAGTCGGCCGGGCTCAGGTCGACGCCGGTCGGGTTATGGCAGCAGGCGTGCAGCACCACGATGGACTGGGGCGGCAGGGCGTTGAGGTCTTCGAGCAGGCCGGCACGGTTCACGTCGTGGGTGGCGGCGTCGTAGTAGCGGTAGTTCTGCACCGGGAAACCGGCGGTTTCGAACAGGGCGCGGTGGTTTTCCCAGCTCGGGTCGCTGATCGCAACGACGGCGCCTGGCAGCAATTGCTTGAGGAAGTCTGCACCCAGCTTCAGGGCGCCGGTGCCGCCTACCGCTTGTACGGTGGTGACGCGGCCAGCGTTCAGCAGTGGCGATTCAGCGCCGAACAGCAGGGTCTGCACGGCCTTGTCGTAGGCGGCGATGCCGTCGATCGGCAAGTAGCCACGGGCGGCGTGTTGCGCCACGCGAATGGCTTCCGCTTCGGCAACGGCACGCAAGAGTGGAATCTTCCCCTCCTCGTTGCAGTAAACGCCCACGCCAAGGTTAACCTTGGTGGTTCGTGTATCGGCGTTGAATGCTTCGTTGAGGCCCAGGATTGGATCGCGTGGTGCCATTTCGACAGCGGAGAACAGGCTCATTTTGCGGCAGCTCTATGGGGGAAGGGAGGGACGTGTCGCGCTCCAGCCGAATGCACTAGAGCGGTGCACAAACGGGGAGCTAGTATAGAGGCCATCACCGCTGAGGGCGACAACCGAAACGGCTTTTCGGCCAAGTTTTTCGGTTTATTTGCCGACCGTTAGTCTTATTGCAACATTGATCAACCACGGCAGGCAGGACGATTGCCTTGAAACCCGTCACATTCGCCACCACTTCTACAGCTATCATGGTTTTTTCCTACGACCCGCTCTGAAACTTCGCGGGTTGTGGTCTTTTTCGTCCCCGACGGGTTTACAGTCTGGGGTGACTTCAAGAGGTACGTTATGTCGGATTTCCAACTAGTCACCCGCTTTGAACCTGCCGGCGACCAGCCCGAGGCCATTCGCCAGATGGTCGAAGGCATCGAGGCCGGCCTGGCGCACCAGACGCTGCTCGGGGTGACCGGTTCGGGCAAGACCTTCAGCATCGCCAACGTGATTGCGCAGATCAACCGCCCCACGCTGGTGCTGGCCCCGAACAAGACCCTGGCCGCGCAGTTGTACGGCGAGTTCAAGGCGTTCTTCCCGAACAACGCGGTGGAATACTTCGTTTCCTACTACGACTACTACCAGCCCGAAGCGTATGTGCCGTCCTCCGATACCTTTATCGAGAAGGATGCGTCGATCAACGACCACATCGAGCAGATGCGGCTGTCGGCGACCAAGGCGTTGCTGGAGCGCAAGGACGCGATCATCGTCACCACGGTGTCGTGCATCTATGGCCTGGGCAGCCCGGAAACCTATTTGAAGATGGTGCTGCACGTCGACCGCGGCGATAAACTCGACCAGCGCGAGCTGCTGCGCCGCCTGACCAGCCTGCAGTACACCCGCAACGACATGGATTTTGCCCGCGCCACCTTCCGCGTGCGTGGCGATGTGATCGACATCTACCCGGCCGAATCCGACCTGGAGGCGATCCGCATCGAGCTGTTTGACGATGAAGTCGAGAGCCTGTCGGCCTTCGATCCGTTGACCGGCGAAGTGATCCGCAAGCTGCCGCGCTTCACCTTCTATCCGAAAAGCCACTACGTGACCCCGCGCGAAACCCTGATGGGCGCCATCGAGGGTATCAAGGTCGAGCTGGCCGAGCGCCTGGAGTACCTGCGCGCCAACAACAAGCTGGTGGAAGCCCAGCGTTTGGAGCAACGCACGCGCTTTGACCTGGAGATGATCCTCGAGCTGGGCTACTGCAACGGCATCGAAAACTACTCGCGCTACCTCTCGGGCCGTGAGTCCGGCGCGCCGCCGCCGACCCTCTACGACTACCTGCCAGACGACGCACTGCTGGTGATCGACGAGTCCCACGTCAGCGTGCCGCAAGTGGGCGCGATGTATAAGGGCGACCGCTCGCGTAAGGAAACCCTGGTGGAGTACGGCTTCCGCCTGCCGTCGGCACTGGATAACCGGCCGATGCGCTTCGACGAGTGGGAAGCCATCAGCCCGCAGACCATCTTTGTGTCGGCCACGCCGGGCAACTATGAGGCCGAGCATGCCGGCCGTGTGATCGAGCAACTGGTGCGTCCCACCGGCCTGGTCGACCCGGAAATCGAAATCCGCCCGGCGCTGACCCAGGTGGATGACCTGTTGTCGGAGATCCATAAACGTGTGGCCCTGGAAGAGCGGGTGCTGGTCACCACGCTGACCAAGCGCATGTCCGAAGACTTGACCGACTACCTCGCCGACCACGGCGTGCGCGTGCGTTACCTGCACTCGGACATCGACACCGTGGAGCGCGTGGAAATCATCCGCGACCTGCGCCTGGGCACCTTTGATGTGCTGGTGGGCATCAACCTGCTGCGCGAAGGCCTGGACATGCCGGAAGTGTCGCTGGTGGCAATCCTCGATGCAGACAAGGAGGGCTTCCTGCGCTCTGAACGCTCGCTGATCCAAACCATCGGTCGTGCGGCGCGTAACCTCAATGGCCGGGCGATTCTCTACGCGGATCGCATCACCGGTTCCATGGAGCGGGCGATTGGCGAGACGCAACGCCGTCGCGACAAGCAGATTGCCTTCAACCTGGAAAACGGCATTACGCCCAAAGGCGTGTTCAAGGACGTTGCCGACATCATGGAAGGCGCCACCGTGCCGGGCTCGCGCAGCAAGAAGCGCAAGGGCATGGCCAAGGCCGCCGAGGAAAGCGCCAAGTACGAAAACGAACTGCGCTCGCCGAGTGAGATCACCAAGCGGATTCGCCAGTTGGAAGAGAAAATGTACCAGTTGGCGCGGGACCTGGAGTTTGAAGCTGCGGCGCAGACTCGGGATGAGATTGGCAAGTTGCGTGAGCGGTTGCTGGCTGTCTGATCTGCGGTGACTAGACTGGCCTCATCGGGGCATAGGCATCTACACAACTCTTAAAGGCTGACACATAACTCTGTGGTGAGCGGGCTTGCCCCGCGCTGGGCTGCGAAGCAGCCCCAGTAAAGAAGAACGCGGTGTATCAGGCACTCTGTAGAGGCTGGTTTTGGGGCTGCTTCGCAGCCCAGCGCGGGCGGTGCGACGATTCGACAAGCCCGCTCACCACAGAAGCCTAATTGCCATAGATTCCGTATTCACTGGAAGTTGTGTAGATACCCATGCTCATCGGGGGCAAGCCCCCTCCCACATTTGACGGTGCTCACAAGTCAAAGTGTGGGAGGGGGCTTGCCCCCGATGGTTGCGCCTCGGTTTTCCAGAAATCACCCAGGCTGTTACCATTCGCCCCTTGTTTCAATTTCAGTTATATCGCCCATTCGAGACCTGCCATGACCACCGTCCGCACGCGCATCGCGCCATCGCCTACTGGGGATCCCCACGTCGGCACTGCCTACATCGCCTTGTTCAACTACTGCTTTGCCAAGCAGCACGGCGGTGAATTCATCCTGCGGATCGAGGACACCGACCAACTGCGCTCCACCCGTGAGTCGGAACAGCAGATTTTCGATGCCCTGCGCTGGTTGGGCATTACCTGGGCCGAAGGCCCGGACGTAGGCGGCCCGCACGGTCCGTATCGCCAGAGCGAGCGCAGCGACATCTACAAGCAGTACACCCAGCAACTGGTCGACATGGGCCATGCGTTCCCATGCTTCTGCACCGCTGAAGAACTCGACCAGATGCGCGCGGAGCAACAGGCCCGTGGCGAAACCCCGCGCTACGATGGCCGCGCATTGCTGCTGTCGAAAGAGGAGGTGGCTGCCCGCCTGGCCGCCGGTGAACCTCACGTTATCCGCATGAAGGTGCCGAGCGAAGGCGTGTGCGTGGTGCCGGACATGCTGCGCGGTGATGTCGAAATCCCGTGGGACCGCATGGACATGCAGGTGTTGATGAAGACCGACGGCCTGCCGACGTACTTCCTGGCCAACGTGGTCGACGACCACCTGATGGGCATCACCCACGTATTGCGGGGTGAAGAATGGCTGCCATCGGCGCCGAAGCTGATCCTTCTCTACGAATACTTCGGCTGGGAACAACCGCAGCTGTGCTACATGCCGCTGCTGCGTAACCCGGACAAGAGCAAGCTGTCCAAGCGCAAGAACCCGACCTCGGTGACGTTCTACGAGCGCATGGGCTTCATGCCTGAAGCGATGCTCAACTACCTGGGCCGCATGGGCTGGTCGATGCCGGACGAGCGTGAGAAGTTCTCGCTGCAGGAAATGGTCGATAACTTTGACCTGTCCCGCGTGTCGCTGGGCGGGCCGATCTTCGATATCGAGAAACTCTCGTGGCTCAATGGCCAGTGGCTGCGTGATCTGCCGGTGGAAGAATTCGCCAGCCGCGTGCAGCAATGGGCGCTGAACCCTGAATACATGATGAAGATCGCGCCACTGGTGCAGGGCAGGGTGGAGACGTTCAGCCAGGTTGCCCCGTTGGCCAGCTTCTTCTTTGCCGGTGGTGTGAACCCGGATACCAGGCTGTTCGAATCCAAGAAGCTCTCGGGCGATCAGGTGCGCCAGTTGATGCAACTGATCCTGTGGAAGCTGGAAAGCCTGCGCCAGTGGGAGAAGGATGCGATCACTGCGACGATCCAGGCGGTGGTGGAATCCCTTGAGTTGAAATTGCGCGATGCCATGCCGCTGATGTTTGCCGCGATCACCGGGCAGGCCAGTTCGGTGTCGGTGCTGGATGCGATGGAAATTCTCGGCCCGGACCTGACCCGTTTCCGCCTGCGCCAAGCCCTTGATTTGCTTGGTGGTGTATCGAAGAAAGAAAACAAAGAGTGGGAAAAGCTGTTGGGCGCTATCGCTTAAGCAGTCCATTGCAGCGACGAAACCCAGGTTTTCCGGGGTTTCGTCGGTAAGTGATTGTTATCCCGGCAAAAAATTTTGGAAAATGTTGAAAATAAATTTGACACCTTTCCAAACCGCCATTAAGATTCGCCCCGTCCTCACCGATGAGGGGCTATAGCTCAGCTGGGAGAGCGCTTGCATGGCATGCAAGAGGTCAACGGTTCGATCCCGTTTAGCTCCACCAATCTACAGGTTCAAGGTCTGGCCACACCGTCCTTGAATCGATCAGCTCTCAGCGCTGGTCAGTTGTACAGAAGGTTTTGTCCCCTTCGTCTAGTGGCCTAGGACACCGCCCTTTCACGGCGGTAACAGGGGTTCGAGTCCCCTAGGGGACGCCAGTTTCAACAAGCAGTTCGAAAGGTCTGCTGCGCCGCGAGGCGAAAAATCCGGGGCTATAGCTCAGCTGGGAGAGCGCTTGCATGGCATGCAAGAGGTCAACGGTTCGATCCCGTTTAGCTCCACCAATTTACAGGTTCAAGGTCTGGCCACACCATCCTTGAATCAGATCAGTTCTCAGCGCTGATCAGGTGTATAGAAGGTTTGTGTCCCCTTCGTCTAGTGGCCTAGGACACCGCCCTTTCACGGCGGTAACAGGGGTTCGAGTCCCCTAGGGGACGCCACGATTACCCGCTCTGCGGGATTTTTAAGGGTCATTCAATTATTGAATGGCCCTTTTGTTTGTCTGGCGTTTGGCCAATTCTCTCCCCCCATTCCCTTTGCTTTGCTGACCAGTGGTCATGCTTGTCGCTTGCCAAATATTATTATGGTAATAATATTCAACCCATGAAAGTCGGAGGCAACGATGAGCGATAAAAAAGCGCAAACCCGCGAACGTATTCTGCAAGCCGCCAGCGCTGCATTGACCCAGCGTGGTCCGGCCGAGCCTAGTGTGGGCGAAGTCATGGGCGCGGCGGGGCTGACCGTCGGTGGTTTCTACGCACACTTTGAAAGCAAGGACGCCTTGATGCTGGAGGCGTTCACCCAGTTGTTGGCGCGGCGGCGTGCATCTATCGACGATATGGACGCACAGCTGACGGGAGAAGAGCGCAGGGGCCTGGTGGCGGCGTTTTATCTGTCACGCAAGCACCGCGATTCAACAGTCCAGGCATGCCCGATACCGGCCACAGTGGGCGAGATGGCGCGGCTGCCGGACGCCTTCCGCGAGGCGCTGAGCGAGCATGTGGAACTGATGGCGGCCCAGCTTGCCGCGAGTCCCGAAGACACTGACAAAGCCTTGGCTGATATGGCGTTGATGATCGGCGGGCTGGCCTTGGCGCGTGCCCTGGGGCCGGGCGAGTTGTCGGACCGAGTGTTACGCGCGGCCAAGTCGGCTGTGCGTTAGAAGAGGGTGCGAGGATGGGCGCGTTAACCTGGATTCGTCGCTTCAACGGCACCGTTGGACACCTGGCACCGCAAACCGTGGCCAACAAGATGCGGCGTGCCTTCATGACGCCGCGCGACCTGCCGCCACGTGACTGGGAGCTGCCGCTGCTGGCGCAATCGGAGCGCATCACCTTGCGTTTCGGTCTGTCGGCCCTGCGCTGGGGCCAAGGCCCTGCGGTGTTGTTGATGCACGGCTGGGAAGGCCGGCCAACCCAGTTCGCCAGCTTGATCACCGCGTTGGTAGGCAACGGTTACGCCGTGATTGCCCTGGACGGTCCGGCCCATGGTCGTTCGCCGGGACGGGAAGCTCACGTGCTGCTGTTCGCCCGAGCCATGCTGGAGGCGGCTGCCGAACTGCCGCCGCTGCACGCCGTGATCGGGCATTCCATGGGCGGCGCCAGTGCGATGCTGGCAGTGCAGTTGGGGCTGCGTACCGAGGCGTTGGTGAGCATCGCCGCCCCGTCGCGCTTCCTGGATGTGCTGCGCGGCTTTACCACGATGGTCGGTCTGCCGGCGCGGGCACGCTCGGCGTTTATCCAGGAGGTGGAGCTGGCGTTCGGAATGCCGCTCAAGCACTTGGATGTGGCGCACTACCAAATGAACATCCCTGGCCTGGTCGTGCACGCCGAGGACGATACCTTTGTTCCGGTCAAGGCGTCTCAAGCCATCCACGAAGCCTGGTTCGACAGCCGCCTGCTGCGCCTGGAGCAGGGCGGGCACCAGAAAGTGCTGGCCGATCCCCGGGTGATCGAGGGCGTACTGGCGCTGTTGGCCGGCCGTCGTCTACAGGACCGGCAAACCGCCTGATACACTGCTCCCGCCGACATCAATCGACTGGAGCAAGGCATGGGCTGGGATTTGGCAACGCCGTTTATCATCGATCTGCAGGTCGCCCCTGAAGACATCGACGGCCTGGGGCACGCCAATAACGCGGTGTACGTGTCCTGGCTCGAGCGCTGCGCCTGGCGCCATTCCCAGCGTCTGGGGCTGGACCTCACCGAGTACCGCCGCCTGGACCGTGCCATGGCCGTGGTGCGCCATGAAATCGATTACCTCGCGGCAGGCTACGAAGGCGACGAGTTGCAGTTGGCCACCTGGATCGTCGATTGGGACCGGCGCCTGAAGATGACCCGTCGTTTCCAGCTGGTACGCCCGCGTGACGGTGCCACCTTGCTGCGGGCGCACACCACCTTTGTCTGCATCGAATTGTCCAGCGGCAGGCCCAAGCGCATGCCGGCCGAATTTCTCGACGGTTATGGTCCCGCCCTGACAGGGGGTTAACGGTTGCCGCGGGAAACCCAGTAAACTGCGCCACGATTTTTGTTGAGTGTTTTCCATGCAAATTGCTTTGGCGCCCATGGAGGGGTTGGTCGACAACATCCTGCGGGACGTGTTGACCCGCGTGGGCGGTATCGACTGGTGCGTGACCGAGTTCATCCGCGTCAACGACCGCTTGCTCACCCCGGCGTATTTCCACAAGCTCGCCCCGGAACTGCTGCACGGTGCCCACACCGCAGCCGGTGTGCCGTTGCGCGTGCAATTGCTCGGTTCCGACCCGGTATGCCTGGCGGAAAACGCCGCCCTGGCCTGCGAGCTGGGTTCCGAGGTGATCGATCTGAACTTCGGCTGCCCGGCCAAGACCGTCAATAAATCCCGCGGCGGTGCGGTGCTGCTCAAGGAGCCGGAGCTGCTCAACCAGATCGTCGAACACGTGCGTCGTGCCGTGCCTGCCCATATCCCGGTGACCGCCAAGATGCGCCTGGGCTTCGACAGCCCGGATGGCGCGCTGGTGTGTGCCACGGCCCTGGCCGAAGGCGGTGCGGCGCATATCGTGGTGCATGCGCGCACCAAGACCGATGGCTACAAACCGCCCGCCCACTGGGAGTGGATTCCGCGTGTGCAGGAGGTGGTCAAGGTGCCGGTGTTCGCCAACGGCGATATCTGGAGCGTCGAAGACTGGCGGCGCTGTCGGGAGATCAGTGGTGTCGAAGACATCATGCTCGGTCGCGGCCTGGTGGCGCGCCCGGACCTGGCCCGGCAAATCGCCGCCGCGCGTGCAGGCGAAGACGTCGTGGAAATGACCTGGGCGCAAATGCAACCCATGCTCCAGGACTTCTGGACCCAGTCGGTCGCACAGTTGACCGAGCGCCAGGCCCCTGGCCGGTTGAAGCAGTGGCTGGCAATGCTGACGCGCAACTACCCCGAAGCTGTCGCGCTGTTTACCGCGTTGCGCCGCGAGACCGAACTGGAGCAGGTCAGCCGGTTGTTGGGGATGGATACTCCGGTCGCAGCCTGACCTCTTAAAGCGCTGTGTCGAACGCCTGATATGTTTCACAGAAGGCTCCTTGTCGAAAGACAAGGAGCCTTCTGCGTTTAAAAGTCTTTGGATAATGACTGAATCATTCTGCATGTTTTGGTGACTGTTCCTGCGACGCTTTGATGATTGCGGGTGGATGTTCTGTGCGTGTGAATTATCACAGTTCAACTATTAGTGGTGTATTCAGTTATGTCTCTTAATTGCATGTCCAGCACTTTATGAGTGGGTATGTCTGTTAGTGCGGCGCCGGTGTGCGATGAATCAAGGTTTTCTTGGAATGACCATGGGGTAAAGTCTGAAAGTTCGCGTTGGTTTCCTTATGTGAGGCGCGATTTCTGGAACTCGATAGTCTCACGCTCCACGAAGTAGGGACTGTAAGGCAGCGCTGTTGTTTTCCAGTATCTATAAATCCTATCGCCACTCCTGGTGTTAACCGCCGGGGAGGGGCGCCCACTAAGGAGCGTATTTATGTCCATCTCGATTAATGGTTCACCCTCTGTAAAGGTTGAGACCCCGCGTCACCACTTGCTGCCATCGACACCTCTTAAAACCAATGAACCGCTGAGTTCTTCCAAGGCGGATCCAGTATGGATTTCGCCTGCGCTTCGGCCTGACGTCGCCCGAGCGCCTCACGGTGAAATGATGATCAACGCCGGAGCATTTTCAAAATTGTTCGACATGCTTGAGCAAGTCTTCAAAACCATGCGTGAGATGGTGTCGGTGAGAAACATGACGCCTGCCCTGACCACACATTCCGATAAAACACCCAAGCACACGCCGGATATGACGACCCAGTTGAAAGCAAAGGCGGAACCAGCCAAGTTGCCAGGGACCACCCCGGACTTGGCGACCCAATTGAAAGTGAAGGGGGAACCAGGCACAACGCCCAGGGCTACATCGGATACGACGAATCAGCTGACAGTGAAAGTCGACAAAGGGACGCTTCAGTCGGTCCCTGTGCCCCGTGTCAACGTGAGCAACGACTCGAATGCGCAGGTCAAGGTGGAACTCAATATCGGCAATTGTCACTGTCCTGATACCCATGTGGAGCGCGACGGAGGACGGGTCAATCCTCCTTCGGTGCCCACCCCCGGGGTGACTCCACAACCCGATGCCAAGGTGCCGCCCATCAGGCCTGAGGTACGGCTTAATGCTCACCCGGTGCACAGGCTCGACGTGACTCCACGGCACGACACCAAGATGCCGGACAACAGGGCGACGGATACGAAGCTGCCGGACACCAAGTTGCCTGGTACCAAGGTGCCGGACACCAAGGTGCCAGACGCCAAGGTGCCGGACACCAAGCTGCCGGACACCAAGTTGCCGGACGCCAAGTTGTCGGACACCAAGTTGCCGGACGCCAAGTTGTCGGACACCAAGGTGCCGGACACCAAGGCTCCTGACGCCAAGGTGACACCACCCTCCAAAGCCAAGTCCTCAGGCATCCATCCTGGCGCGCTGCACCGGCTTGAATCGACGCCCCTGCCCGGGACGACGCCGCAATCTGACACAAAGGCCGTGACCTCGACCGATAACAAGCAGAAGGATATTCCAGATCAGCCAAAGCCCGAAGCGGATGTCACCAGTCCTGGCCCTGCTGAAAATGAGAATGACTTCAAGGGATGGGGCTTTATCAACCGTCGTCGGTTAGGAAACTGATTCCTGCCATTGCGTCGAAACTTCTTGGATAAATAAAACGGTGTTTCTCCGGGCGGCACAGCGCTTGGAGAAATACTCAGAAAGTGGAGTGAACACCATGTCGTATTGTTCGATTCATAATATTGCGCGCGTAGTGAATGTTCGTCTGGCGTATAACAGAAACTTGCCGGCGGCCGTCAACGAACCTGCACCTTCCTATCGATTTAAATCTATCGAGTTTGGCACAGGCGCTGCATCTGTTACCGCAGGCGGGCCACGCGGTCAGGCGGCGATAGGAGCCGATCCAGATCCGGCTGCCAGCGTTATTACGTTGTTCACTTCGTTTTTTACGCAGTTATTTAATCTTCTAACGAGTAAAACGGATAAGTTGGTTCCCGATAGTACGCCGCGCCCTCAGGTAAATCCGACCGTCGAGCCCGTCGTGCCGCCGGAGCCGCAACCCAAACAGTATGTGCCTATACCGAACCTGTCGGATAAACGTAATGGCGCAAAACCTGACAATATCTGGAGTGGGTTTCGTCAAGGCCCGGATGGTAACTGTGTCACGGTATCGGCCATCAAGGCAGCCATGTACAAGTTCGGCCAAAGTCCAACGGATATCTATAAACAGGTGACCAAGACAAGTGATGGTTACCGGGTGACGATGCGCGATGATTTTGTACTTAACTTGACGGATCAAGAGTTAAAAATTGGCGCCGCGGCTTCGCGTTTTATCGGCCGTGATAAAGGCATGCTCAAGGACGCGCAATTCCTGTTCGCCGTCAGTGCCAAGCGTGCACAGATGGAAAACAACGACGGCTGGGCGAACCGCAGTTATACCGCCGGAGTGAGAAGCTTGAACAATGGTGAGGATGAGTATGGGCCTGGCGAGGGTTTCCTGCGTCTGGGCCTCAGGAAGCACATGAAGAGGGTGAGTGTGCGAGATCTCGCCAGAGGGCAGCTGGGCATGTGCAATCGAGCCTTCCATTCCGTGGCGGTGATCAATGGCCGCGAAGAGATGTATGGGCGCCAGGGTTCCGCACCGACCCGTGGGGACGCCATCGCATTGGTGTGATGTGCGCGTGCAAGAGGTGCGGCCAGTGCCCTGGCTGTACGTTTTCGTCCAGCCTTGAGTGAGCAGTCCGATGAACACTTTGATTGAGGGGCATCGCACGGTCATGGCAAAACGGCTGCCTGAGCATGGTTCAAGTATTGTCCGCTCCGGGGCCGGGATGAGCCTTGATGGGCCCGTGAATGCATTCGCAGCCGCCGAGCGTCGATTCGGCGAAAATAGGGACTGCAGTACTCACGTGGCGGTTATCAAACTGATGATGATGACCCTCGGCCCGCGTCCCTCCGATGTTTTCCAGCAGGTAACCCAAGCGGGTGAAGGTTATGCCGTCACCATGAAGGATCAATACAGGGTGCATGTGTCCCAGGCAGAGCTTGAGCAGGTCACCCGGGCGTCAAGGTTCACAGGGCAGGACCCTGATGCGCTGAAGCACGCCAACTTCATGTTGGCGGCCTTTGTAAAGCGCAAGCAGCAACTGGGCGGCTACGCGACGTTCGACGCCGCCCTGGCGAAGACCCTTGAGGGCGAGACAAGCAAGCGTTGCCTGGAGGGAATGGGCGTGTATGGGTTGTCGCGATGGGTTGCCGCTCGCGACATGGTCGGCAGGGATTTGGCCTGGGTCCGCCAGACCCATGACTTCGGAGCGGCGCTCGTGGTGGGCGGCGCCAATCACACGCACGGCGAAGGTTACGGTTATGTGCTGTTTGATGATCGTGAGACGCCACCGCAGCGTGACAGGGGCCTGGCTCAGGTATCGGAAAGTATCCGGCACGCCGATATCTGGAGCGGTTTTTATCAAGGTGTGGAGGGCAATTGCGTGACGGTGTCGGCGATCAAGGCGGCTATCACCCGTTTCCCCGAAGGCATCTACACGGCCATCTACAGAACGCCAGCCGGATGCGAAGTGACCATGCGTGATGGCTTCCGGTTGCGCTTGAGCCATGAGGAACTGAGGCAGGCTACCGCCGCGTCGAACTTCTATGGCAGCAACCCGGTATTGCTGGATTACGCCAACTTCCTCTATGCCTGCAGCGCCAAGCGGGCGCAGTTGGAGAACAACGATTTCCGTGCGGGGAGAAGCTTTACGGCGGCCCTGGAAACCCTCAACGATGGCGAATACCCCGGTGAGGCTCTCCAGCGCCTGGGCCTGTTCGGTTACATCCGTAACGGCACTGTCGAGGAGTTGGTCAACGGTGCAATCGGTACGATTGCAGACGGTTGGCATTCCGTGGTGGTCGTCAAAGGGATGCTGGACCTGTATGGGCAAAAGTACGCCTTGAACGAGTCGCCCTGGCGGCGCAAAACGCTCACTGCGTTGAAGCTGGTGTAAGGGCTAGCCCAACAACCGCCGAAATCCTTCGATCGGCAGTGGCCGACTGTGCAAATACCCCTGGAACAAATGGCAGCCCAGCTTTTGCAGGAATGCCAGTTGTTCCGGGGTTTCCACGCCTTCGGCAATCACTGTCAGGTTCAGGCTGCGGGCCATGGCCACGATGGCGCGGATGATTTCGGCGTCGTTGGGGTCATGGGTCGCGTCGCGTACGAAGGACTGGTCGATCTTCAGTGCATCCACCGGCAGGCGCTTGAGGTACGTCAGCGATGAGTAGCCGGTACCGAAGTCATCCATGGCAAAACTGACACCGAGCTTTTTCAGGCGGCGCATCTTCGCCACGGTGTCGTCCAGGTTCTGAATCACGATGCCTTCGGTGATTTCCAGTTTCAGCAGGTTGCAGGGCAGTTGATGCCGCTTGAGGCTGCGCTCCACCCGTTCGACAAAGTCGTTCTGGCGAAACTGCCGGGGGCTGATGTTCACGCACAGGCTGAAATTCAACGGGTCCACCAAGCCTTCGGCAATCAGCTGTGCAAAGGCGGCGCAGGCCTCATCGAGGATCCAGGTACCCACTTCGAGGATCAGGCCGCTGTCTTCCAGGACCTTGATGAATTCGGACGGCGACTGCGCGCCCAACTGCGGATGCTGCCAACGCACCAGGGCCTCGGCGCCGACGATCTTGTTGCCGCGCGCATCCACCTGGGGCTGGTAATGCACGCTGAACTCGCCGCGCGACAGGGCCAGGCGCAGGTCGGTTTCCATGCGCAGGCGCTCGCTGGCGGCCTTTTGCATGCTGTTGTGGAACATCTGCGTGGTGTTGCGCCCCGAATCCTTGGCCCGGTACAGGGCGATGTCGGCGCGCTTGAGCAGGTCCGCCGGGGTGGTGCCATGGTCGGGAATCAACGCCACGCCGATGCTTGGCGTGACCTGCAGGCGATGGCCATCGAGGAACATCGGCTCCGAAAGCAATTCGCGCAGGGTATCGGCCAGTTCCTGCACCTGGGTGCTGACTTGAGTGCGCGTACCATCCAGGCCGCTGAGCAGTACCACGAACTCATCGCCGCCCAGGCGCGCCACCGTGTCCTCCATGCGCACGCTGGCTTCCAGGCGCGCGGTGACGATTTTCAGCACGGTGTCGCCCACCGGGTGGCCGAGGGAATCGTTGATGTGCTTGAAATGGTCGAGGTCGAGAAACAGCAGGGCACCGCGCAGGTTATGGCGCTTGAGCAAGGCGATCTGTTGGCTCAGGCGATCCATCAGCAGCGCGCGGTTGGGCAGGTTGGTCAGCGGGTCGTGATAGGCCAGGTGACGGATCTGCGCCTGGGCGTTTTTCAGCAGGCTCACGTCCCGCGCGGTCAGCAGCAGGCACGGGGTTTCATTGAGGGTGATCGGCTCGACCGAGACTTCTACCGCCAATACGTCGCCGCGCTTGTTGTGCCAGAGCATTTCCAGGTGAGGGATGCGCCCTTTGATCTGCAATTCGGCCAACAAGGCGGAACGCTGGTTTTCATCGGCCCAGATGCCGATCTGGTACAGCGTCAGGCCGATGGCTTCTTCGGCACGGTAGCCGGTGAGGCGGCAGAAGCCATCGTTGACCTCCACATAACGGCCGGTGTCGCGCTCGGTGATGGAGATGGCGTCGGGGCTGGAATGGAAGGCCTTGGCGAATTTTTCCTCGCTGGCCTTCAGCGCGGCCTCCGAGCGTTGTTGCTGGGTGATGTCGCGCAAGGTGGTGACGATGCACGGCTGGTCGCCCACCTTGATCAGCCGGCTGGAAATCATGCAGGTCAGGGTTTGGCCGTTCTTGTGGTGCACCACGATGGCCACATTGCTCAACGCCTGGTCGCGAATCACCTGTTCGATACGCTGCAGGCGCTTGCTTGACTCGTCCCACAGGCCGATCTGCTCGGCGCTCTTGTCGATCACCTCGGCCGCCGTCCAGCCAAACGTCTGGGTGAAGGCGGGGTTGATCTCGATGAACCCGCCACTGTCCAGGCAGGTGACGCAGATGGGATCGGGGCTGGCCTGGAACAGGCTGGCGAACTTTTCTTCGGAGGCGGTCAGGCGTTGTTCGCGTTCCACCTGGTCGGTGATGTCCAGCAGGGTGCCGGCCATGCGCAGCGGCGCCCCTTGCTCGTCGCGGTAGAGGCGGGCGCGGCTTTCCAGGTAGCGCGAGCTGCCGTCTTCCACTGGCACGCGGTAAGTGAGTTGGTAATTGCCGGCCGGGCCTTCGCGCAGGGTGCGATAAGCGTTGCGCATGTTCTCGCGCTCTTGCCTGGGCATGCCCTCGAAAAACGCCTCGAAGGATTCATGGAAGGGCTCGGGTGGCAGGCCGTGCAGTTGAGCGGCGCGGGCCGAGCCGTAGAGCATGCCGGTGGGGATATGCCAGTCCCAGGTGCCCAGTTGCGCCGAGTCCAGGGCCAGGTCCAGGCGCTCCTGGCTGTCCTTGAGGGCATTTTCGGCGTTTTTGCGCTCGGTGGTGTCGAGAAAGGTGCTGAGCAAATAAGCCTCGCCCTCCAGTTCGACCTTTTGTGCACTGAGGGTGCCATCGTGGATCTGGCCGTTGCTGGCGCAGAACTGCACTTCCATGGTGATGGGTTCACCCTTGCGCTGGGTGGCCAGGACCAGCTGCGCACGTTGTTCGGGGTGCCTCCACAGGCCCAGGTCCAGGGTGGTGCGGCCGATGGCATCGGCCACCGGCCAGCCGAAGAGCATCTCGAAATACTGGTTGGCTTCGCTGATCAGGCCGTCGGACTGGCGGGTCAACAGCACCATGTTCGGGCACAGGTGAAACAGCGTGGCGAAGCGTTTTTCGGAATGGCTGAGGGCGTGCTCCCGCTCGCGCTGGCGAGTGGTTTCGCGGATCACGCCGATCATGCGGCGCCGACCGGCCTTGTCCGGTGCCAGGCTGCCGTTGATCTCCAACCAGTGATGGGTGCCGTCCGGCCATTGGATGTGATGGTGCATGGCCTGCTCGAACGGCTCGCCGGCCAGTACCGCATGAAAGGCTCGCACCACCCGGGAGCGATCCGAGGGCGCCAGCAGGTCGAGGTAGTCCAGGTCCTTGGGCAGTGGTTGGCGCGGGTCGAAGCCGAACAGCGCCTGGGTGCCCCGTGACCAGCTGATACGGCCCGTGTCGATTTCCCAGCACCACGCGCCCAGCCGGGCAGCATTCAGGGCTGCCAGCAGTTGCGGGGCGCTGTCCCAGCTTTGTTCCGCCTGCTGGGGGTCCAGAGCGTAGATACGGGGCAGGGGAGGCAGAGGGTCGACAGGGTTGCGCATTATCAAAGGGCCTTGGCTCGATGGGCAAACAGCGCGGTTTTATTCACAACCTGGGGCCGCACGGCGTCATACCGGTATCACTGGCAGATCCACCTGTGCATCCAACAGGCTCATGAACGCCCGCGCAGCGTTCGACAGCGTCCTTTCGGTGTGCACGATATAGCCTAGCTGGCGACTGAGTTGTATGCCCGGCAAAGCGATACTCGCCACCTGATCATCGAGCATGGTGCGCGGCAAGACGCTCCAGGCCAGGCCGATGGAGACCATCATCTTGATGGTTTCCAGGTAGTTAGTACTCATTGCGATGTTCGGGGTAAGGCCCTGGGCCTCGAACAGTCGGCTGACAATATGGTGGGTAAAGGTATTACCGCCAGGGAAAACCGCCGGGTGGCCGGCAATATCGGCCAGGCTGACGTCGCGGTTGCCGGTGAGGCTGTGCTCCGGCGCCACCACGAAATCCAGCGGGTCGTCCCACACCGGGGTGGCGCGTACCAGGTGATGGGGGGCGGGCGCCAGGGTGATCACTGCCACTTCGGCGCGGCCGTGGAGGATTTCTTCGTAGGCCACTTCCGAATCGAGAAACTGAATATCCAGCGCCACATTCGGGTATTCCCGGGTGAAGGTACGCAGGATCGGAGGCAAACGATGCAGGCCGATATGGTGGCTGGTGGCTAAGGTCAGGCGGCCGCTGACTTCTCCGGTGAGATTGGTGAGGGCGCGGCGGGTGTCGTCCAGCACGTTGAGAATCTGATAAGCGCGCGGCAGCAAGGCCCGGCCGGCTTCGGTCAGGCCGACTTCACGGCCCAGGCGATCGAACAGTCGCACCTTCAATTGCTGTTCCAGGCCGGCGATGCGCTTGCTGATGGCCGGTTGGGTCAGGTGCAGGCGTTCACCGGCACCTGAGAAGCTGCCGGTCTCGGCGATGGCAATAAAGGCATTGAGGTTGGCCAGGTCCATGGGTGTATTCCAGTTGGTAATCCAAAGCATAAAAAATATGAATTTGAGTTATTTAATGTAGCGCCATACCATCAGCCTCACAAGCCAAAGGGTTATTGAAAAGCCCGGCGCATAGAAACACCGCTGATGAGGACCGACTGATGGCCGGCAAAACGCTTTACGACAAGCTTTGGGATTCCCATGAAGTGAAACGGCGCGACGATGGCTCGTCGCTGATCTATATCGACCGTCACATCATCCATGAAGTGACCTCGCCCCAAGCGTTCGAAGGCCTGCGGCTGGCCGGGCGCAAGCCCTGGCGCGTCGACTCGATCATCGCCACCCCGGACCACAACGTGCCGACCACCCCGGAGCGCAAGGGCGGGATCGATGCCATTGTCGACACCGTGTCGCGTTTGCAGGTCCAGACTCTCGACGACTACTGCGACGAATATGGCATCACCGAATTCAAGATGAATGACGTGCGTCAAGGGATCGTCCACGTGATCGGCCCGGAGCAGGGCGCCACCTTGCCGGGCATGACCGTGGTCTGCGGCGACTCCCACACCTCCACCCACGGTGCGTTTGGCGCCCTGGCCCACGGCATCGGCACCTCGGAGGTGGAGCATGTGTTCGCCACCCAGTGCCTGGTCGCCAAGAAAATGAAGAACATGCTGGTGCGTGTCGAAGGCACCTTGCCGTTCGGCGTGACCGCCAAGGACATCGTGCTCGCCGTGATCGGCAAGATCGGCACCGCCGGCGGTAACGGCCATGCCATCGAGTTCGCCGGCAGCGCCATTCGCGACCTGTCCATCGAAGGCCGCATGACCATTTGCAACATGTCCATCGAAGCCGGTGCTCGCGTGGGCATGGTGGCGGCGGACGAGAAAACCGTTGAATACGTGAAGGGGCGCCCATTTGCACCGCAAGGCGCCGATTGGGACGCCGCGGTTGAAGCCTGGAAAGACCTGGTGTCAGACGCCGATGCGGTGTTCGACACCGTGGTTGAACTCGATGCTGCCCAGATCAAGCCGCAGGTCAGCTGGGGCACTTCGCCGGAAATGGTCCTGGCCGTCGACCAGAACGTGCCGGACCCGGCGCAGGAAGCCGACCTGGTCAAGCGCGGTTCCATCGAGCGCGCCTTGAAGTACATGGGCTTGAAGGCCAACCAGGCGATCACCGACATACAGTTGGATCGCGTGTTTATCGGCTCCTGCACCAACTCGCGGATCGAAGACCTGCGCGCTGCGGCGGTTATCGCCAAGGGCCGCAAAGTCGCTTCGACCATCAAGCAGGCCATCGTGGTGCCAGGCTCGGGCCTGGTTAAAGCCCAGGCTGAAGCCGAAGGCCTGGACAAGATCTTCCTCGAAGCCGGTTTCGAGTGGCGTGAGCCGGGCTGCTCGATGTGCCTGGCGATGAACCCGGACCGCCTGGAGTCGGGCGAGCATTGCGCGTCGACCTCCAACCGTAACTTCGAAGGGCGTCAGGGCGCCGGTGGCCGTACCCACCTGGTCAGCCCCGCCATGGCCGCCGCCGCTGCCGTCAACGGTCGTTTCATCGACGTTCGCGAATTGATCTGAGGAAAACCCGATGAGAGCTTTTACCCAACACACCGGTTTGGTCGCGCCGTTGGACCGTGCCAACGTCGACACCGACCAGATCATCCCCAAGCAGTTCTTGAAGTCCATCAAACGCACCGGTTTCGGCCCCAACCTGTTCGACGAATGGCGCTACCTGGACGTGGGCTACGCCTACCAGGACAACTCCAAGCGCCCGCTGAACAAGGACTTCGTGCTCAACGCCGAGCGCTACCAGGGCGCCAGCGTGTTGCTGGCCCGGGAAAACTTCGGTTGCGGCTCCAGTCGCGAGCACGCGCCGTGGGCCCTGGAAGAATATGGCTTTCGCAGCATCATCGCGCCGAGCTATGCCGACATCTTCTTCAACAACAGCTTCAAGAACGGCCTGTTGCCGATCATCTTGACCGACGAAGAAGTCGACGAACTGTTCAAGCAAGTGGAAGCCGATGTGGGCTACCAGCTGACCATCGACCTGGCTGCGCAAACCGTGACCCGTCCGGACGGCAAGGTGTACCACTTTGAGGTGGACGCCTTCCGCAAGCACTGCCTGATCAACGGCCTGGACGATATCGGCCTGACCTTGCAGGACGGCGATGCGATTGCCGCGTTCGAAGCCAGGCACCGGGTGAGCCAGCCCTGGTTGTTTCGTGACGCATAAATTGATGTAGGCCGGTACCAGCAACACAACCCTTGAAGGATGCCACCATGACCAGCACCGCCCACACCCAAGTCGTGCAAAAACAATTCGGCGAACAGGCGTCTGCCTACCTGAGCAGTGCCGTGCACGCCCAAGGCACCGAATTTGCGCTGCTCCAGGCCGAACTGGTCGGGCAGGGCGGTGCACGACTGCTGGACCTGGGCTGCGGTGCCGGTCATGTGAGTTTCCATGTGGCGCCATTGGTCAAGGAGGTGGTGGCCTACGACCTGTCCCAGCAGATGCTCGATGTGGTGGCCGCCGCTGCGCAAGATCGCGGTCTCACCAATATCAGCACCGTAAACGGCGCCGCCGAGCGCCTGCCGTTTGCCGATGGCGAATTCGACTTCGTGTTCAGCCGTTATTCGGCGCACCATTGGAGCGACCTCGGCGTGGCCCTGCGCGAAGTGCGCCGCGTGCTCAAGCCGGGCGGCGTGGCGGCGTTTGTCGATGTCTTGTCACCGGGCAGCCCGTTGCTGGACACTTACCTGCAAACCGTCGAAGTGTTGCGCGACACCAGCCACGTGCGTGACTACTCCGCCGCCGAATGGATGCGCCAGCTCAGCGAAGCCGGTTTGCACGTACGCAACAGCAGCCGCCAGCGCCTGCGTCTGGAATACACCTCGTGGGTCGAACGCATGCGCACACCGCAAGTGCTGCGCGCCGCGATCCTGCAGCTGCAGCAGGCGATGGGCCAGGAAGTGCGCGATTACTACGAGATTCAGGCCGACGGCACCTTCAGCACCGACGTGCTGGTGGTCTGGGCCGAACGCTGATTAATTTTCCCGACCTGCCCACGGGCAGGTCGCTCGATGAAATGAGGAACCCATGAGCAAGCAGATTCTGATTCTCCCTGGCGACGGTATTGGTCCGGAAATCATGGCCGAAGCGGTCAAGGTCCTGGAGCTTGCCAACAGCAAGTACAGCCTGGGCTTCGAATTGAGCCACGACGTGATCGGCGGCGCTGCCATCGACAAGCACGGCGTGCCCCTGGCCGACGAAACCCTGGACCGCGCCCGCGCCGCCGATGCCGTGCTGCTGGGCGCCGTGGGTGGCCCGAAGTGGGACAAGATCGAGCGTGATATCCGCCCTGAGCGCGGCCTGCTGAAAATCCGCGCACAGCTGGGCCTGTTCGGCAACCTGCGCCCGGCGATCCTCTACCCGCAACTGGCCGATGCGTCGAGCCTGAAGCCGGAAGTGGTGGCGGGCCTGGACATCCTGATCGTGCGTGAACTGACCGGCGGTATCTACTTTGGCTCGCCACGGGGCGTGCGCGAGCTGGAGAATGGCGAGCGCCAGGCCTACGACACACTGCCGTACAGCGAGAGTGAAATCCGCCGTATCGCCCGCGTCGGTTTCGACATGGCCCGTGTGCGCGGCAAGAAGGTCTGCTCGGTGGACAAGGCCAACGTCCTGGCCTCCAGCCAGCTGTGGCGCGAAATCGTCGAAGAAGTGGCCAAGGATTACCCGGACGTCGAACTGAGCCACATGTACGTCGACAACGCCGCCATGCAATTGGTCCGTGCGCCGAAGCAGTTCGACGTGATCGTCACCGACAACCTGTTCGGCGACATCCTGTCCGACCAGGCCTCGATGCTCACCGGTTCCATCGGCATGCTGCCGTCGGCGTCCCTGGACACCAATAACAAGGGCATGTACGAGCCTTGCCACGGCTCGGCGCCGGACATCGCGGGCCAGGGCATTGCCAACCCGCTGGCGACCATCCTGTCGGTCTCGATGATGCTGCGTTACAGCTTCAACCTGAGCGACGCCGCGGATGCGATCGAGAAGGCCGTGAGCCTGGTGCTGGACCAGGGCCTGCGCACCGGCGACATCTGGTCGCAGGGTTGCACCAAGGTGGGTACGCAGGAAATGGGCGACGCAGTAGTCGCCGCGCTGCGGAATCTGTAATCTCTCGGGCCCGCTTGCAGTTGTTGCTGCAAGGCGGCCCACTTTTTAACAAGGTGTAGTTGCGATGAAACGTGTAGGTCTGATCGGTTGGCGCGGTATGGTCGGTTCCGTGCTCATGCAGCGGATGCTGGAAGAGCAGGATTTCGATCTTATTGAGCCGGTGTTTTTCACCACTTCGAACGTAGGTGGCCAAGGGCCGTCCGTGGGCAAGGATATTGCCCCGCTCAAGGACGCCTACAGCATTGAAGAGCTGAAGACCCTCGACGTGATCCTCACCTGCCAGGGTGGCGACTACACCAGCGAAGTCTTCCCCAAGCTGCGTGAAGCCGGCTGGCAGGGTTACTGGATCGACGCCGCCTCGAGCCTGCGCATGCAGGACGACGCCGTGATCATCCTCGATCCGGTCAACCGCAAGGTCATCGACCAGCAACTGGATGCCGGCACCAAGAATTATGTGGGCGGCAACTGCACCGTCAGTCTGATGCTGATGGGTCTGGGCGGTCTGTTCGAAGCCGGCCTGGTCGAGTGGATGAGCGCCATGACCTACCAGGCGGCGTCCGGCGCCGGCGCGCAGAACATGCGTGAGTTGATCAAGCAGATGGGCGCGACCCACGCCGCCGTCGCCGATCAACTGGCCGACCCGGCCAGCGCGATCCTCGACATCGACCGCCGTGTGGCCGAAGCCATGCGCAGCGATGCCTACCCGACCGAGAACTTCGGTGTGCCATTGGCCGGCAGCCTGATCCCGTGGATCGACAAAGAGCTGCCGAACGGCCAGAGCCGCGAAGAGTGGAAGGCCCAGGCCGAGACCAACAAGATCCTCGGCCGGTTCAAGAGCCCGATCCCGGTGGATGGCATCTGCGTGCGCATCGGCGCCATGCGCTGCCACAGCCAGGCGCTGACCATCAAGCTGAACAAAGACGTGCCGATCGCCGATATCGAAGGGCTGATCAGCCAGCACAACCCCTGGGTCAAGCTGGTGCCGAACAACCGCGACATCAGCATGCAGGAACTGAGCCCGACCAAGGTCACCGGCACCCTGAATGTACCGGTGGGCCGTCTGCGCAAGCTGAACATGGGCACCCAGTACCTGGGCGCATTCACCGTCGGCGACCAACTGCTGTGGGGCGCGGCCGAGCCGTTGCGTCGCATGTTGCGGATCTTGCTGGAGCGTTGATCGCTTGAAGCAATAATAGAAACCCGCGTTCTGGTGACAGGCGCGGGTTTTTTATTGTTCTTTCGGGCGCTATCAGGGCAAGCCCCCCCCCCCACAGTAAACAGCATTTCAAGGTTGGAACTCGGTTGAATGTGGGAGGGGCTTGCCCCCGATAGCCATGGGTATCTACACAACTCTTAAAGGCTGACACATAACTCTGTGGTGAGCGGGCTTGCCCCGCGCTGGGTTGCGAAGCAACCCCAAAACCTTCACCTCGATTGATTCTGGCACTCTGCGTTGACCTTATTGGGGCTGCTTCGCAACCCAGCGCGGGGCAAGCCCGCTCACCACAGAAGCCTAATTGCCATAGATTCCGTATTCACTGGAAGTTGTGTAGATACCTATGCCCCGATAGGGCCATCAGCCACTTCACCAGACCCAGGTTAATTGCCTCGCTCCCGGCCACCCGGTAAAGTGCCGCTCCCCCCGCAATGCCCGAGGCAGCCCCCATGACCCAGACCTTTGAAATTGCCGTGATCGGTGCCACCGGCACCGTTGGTGAAACCCTGGTGCAGATTCTCGAAGAGCTGGAATTCCCGGTGGGCACCCTGTACCTGCTGGCGAGCAGTAACTCTGCTGGCGCCTCGGTACCGTTTCGCGGCAAGAACGTACGGGTCAAGGAGGTCGACGAATTCGATTTCAGCAAGGTGCAACTGGCCTTCTTCGCCGCAGGCCCGGAAGTCACCCTGAGCTTCGCGCCGCGAGCCACGGCGGCGGGTTGCTCGGTGATCGACTTGTCGGGAGCCTTGCCCGCCGAGCAGGCGCCCCAGGTGGTGCCGGAAGCCAATGCCCACGTCCTCGACGGCCTGGAAAAACCGTTCCAGCTCGGCAGCCCGAGCCCGTCGGCCACCAACCTGGCGGTGGTGCTGGCGCCGTTGCGCGGCTTGCTGGACATCCAGCGTGTCGCCGTCACTGCCAGCCTGGCAGTGTCTGCCCAGGGCCGCGAAGCCGTCAGCGAATTGGCACGTCAGACCGCCGAGCTCCTGAATGTGCGCCCTCTGGAACCTAAGTTCTTTGACCGGCAAATGGCCTTCAACCTGTTGGCACAAGTCGGCACGCCAGACGCCCAAGGGCATACCACCCTGGAAAAGCGCCTGGTTCACGAACTGCGCGCAGTCCTGGAATTACCTTTGCTAAAGATTTCCGCAACTTGCGTTCAAGCCCCGGTGTTTTTTGGCGATAGCCTGACTGTGTCATTGCAATTGGGCGCGGCGGTCGATCTTGCCGCCGTCAACCGCGCATTGGAGGCCGCGCCGGGTATCGAGCTGGTAGAAGAGGGGGATTACCCTACAGCCGTGGGCGACGCAGTGGGCCAGGATGTGGTCTATGTAGGCCGGGTGCGCGCGGGAGTGGATGACGCGGCTGAACTAAATCTGTGGCTGACGTCAGATAACGTACGCAAGGGCGCCGCCCTTAACGCCGTGCAACTGGCGCAGTTGTTGATAAAACGCCTTGCGTAAAAGA
This sequence comes from Pseudomonas sp. 8 R 14, assembly GCF_900005955.1. Classification (NCBI taxonomy): domain Bacteria; kingdom Pseudomonadati; phylum Pseudomonadota; class Gammaproteobacteria; order Pseudomonadales; family Pseudomonadaceae; genus Pseudomonas; species Pseudomonas sp. 8 R 14. The sequence goes on from NZ_CVTH01000045.1 coordinate 69,981, forward strand.
TACTTGGCGGCAATTTGTAGATTGATTCTAACCAGGCGCTATGCTTGGCCCCAAGCAGGAACAATTGCGCGTCGGTGACCTATCGGCTCGCCATGCCTTATGGCAAGCGGTTACCAACCTTCTCGCAGGCCGGGGAGTGTTCAAACAAAGGATGAGGCTATGGTTCAAGTTCGCAAACTGGTGTTAGCAATAGCGGCCGCCTCGGCGCTGTCCTCCGGTATGGCGCAGGCGCTCCAGTTGGGGGGAATGACCCTCAAGTCGAAGTTGAACCAGCCGTTGTCGGTGGAAATCGAATTGCTCGATGTCGGTGGCCTCACGGCGTCCGAGATCACCCCGAGCCTGGCCTCATCCCAGGCGTTCGTGGACGCGGGCGTCGATCGCCAGGCGTTTCTCGATGACCTGACGTTTACCCCGGTCATCAATCCCAGCGGTCGCAGCGTGGTGCGCGTCACCTCCAGCAAGCCGCTGCCGGATTCCTACGTACGTTTCCTGCTGCAGGTGCAATGGCCCAATGGCCGCTTGATGCGCGACTACAGCGTGTTGCTCGACCCTGCCAAGTTCGACCAGTCGGCTTCGACCCCCGCAGCACCTGCACCGCGCGTGGGAACGCCCGCCCGCAGTGCGCCCGCTGTGAGCAAGCCGGCCCAGCACACCACCACCTCCCGCGACACCCTGTGGGAAATTGCGCAGAAGCACCGCAATGGCGGCTCGGTGCAGCAGACCATGCTGGCCATTCAGGCACTCAATCCCGACGCCTTTATCGACGGCAATATCAACCGCCTGAAAACCGGCCAGGTGCTGCGCCTGCCGGACACCGTACAAAGCACGGCGTTGCCGCAGCCTCAGGCAATTGCCGAAGTGAGGGTACAAAATGCCGCCTGGCGCCAGGGTCGGCGCGGGGCGACCAATCAGGCGGCCGGTAAGCAGCAACTGGACGCCACCAAGCGTGCCCAGGCCGGCAATGCGCCGTCGACCACCAATACCCAGGACAACCTGAGCCTGGTCTCGGCTGAAGCAGCCAGGAAGGGCGGCAAGGGCAAGGCCGGTGACAGCCAGGTCTTGAGTGACAAGCTGGCGATGACCCAGGAGCAACTGGACACCACCCGCCGCGATAACGAAGAACTCAAGAGCCGTGCGGCAGATCTGCAAAGCCAGTTGGATAAACTGCAAAAGTTGATTCAACTGAAAAACGATCAACTGGCCCGTTTGCAGGCAGACAAAGGTGCCCCGGCCGTAGCGGCGACGGCAGCGATGCCCGCACAGCTGGCAAGCGACCC
>NZ_CVTH01000041.1:0-96317 GCF_900005955.1 Pseudomonas sp. 8 R 14
GGGGTGTAGAACCGTAGACATCGTTTACATCTGAAACCGGGGACATCGTTTACACATTTGAGGCCTGGACGCGGGTCATACCTCGTCCAAGCCTCCCCAAGGGATAATCACACAGGTACAAATCCCAAGCTTCATCTTCAGCTTCTTTGAGCCCTATCCTTTCCCCGGACAGCGCCTCGCTGATAAATACCAACTTGCCGTTCCACTTGATCGATCCGTCCTGCCTGACGCTTCGAACTTTCATTTCTGCCGGATATTCCACATCGGGCAAGCATCCTGGATAAATTCGGGTGGACGGCACATACAAGTCTCCCGGACGTTTCATGCCGAGCGCTTCGTGAGGGCGTACGTAATTAAACTCATGCCTGAAATGCTCCAGCAAAAGCTGCTGCTCGACTAAGTTTTTCCCTAAGGGCAACTCAAGTTTCAAGCTACGGTGCATTCGTTCATGGCGACCATTCTGGGCGGGTCTTCCCGGCATGGTTCGCTCGGGATAAATACCCAGCCGAATCCACCAAACTGCCAGTGTGGATATTCTTGCCAGGCCAGGAGAGGCGAACGGTACCCCGTTGTCCGAACGGATAACTTCCGGCATGCCGTACTCCTGAAAAAGCCTCTCAAAGGCCTGTTTTACAGGCTGGGTCATGATCTTGGGATGGGCCCTGCACGCTAAAATCAGCCGCGACGCATGGTCTGTGACGGTCAAAGGGAAGCACATCTGAGCATTAAGCATCTTGAACTGCCCTTTGTAGTCAGCACACCACGTCTTGTTAGGTTCGTCGGCCTTTCGCATTTGTGCGTGGGAAATGCTGTGTCGGCGTTTGAAGCGCCGCTTTTTGACGAGCCCAAGTCGGTCAAGCCATTGACCGGCCGTACTTGGAGAGGGCCAGGTGACGGAGGGATCTTCCAGCCGTAATAGCTCGAGAAGCTTTTTCGGCCCCCATTTATCGTGAGCCTCCTTCATCGCGACTACACGGGCCAAAATCTCGTCGTCGGTTTTATTTGGGCTGTTGTGAGGTCGCCGGGACAGTTCGGATAAAGACCTCAAATCGCCGTCGTGCCGGGCAATCCACTTATCGACGGTAGGTCGGCTAACGTCAAAGCGGCGTGCCAACTGGCTTTTGGTGAAGTTGCCAGAAAGCCAATCAGCTACCAGCTTGATTCTTTGATTCATGGGGGACTCTTGGTTCCAGGGCATGATCAGTTACCTCCTGATCATGCGTATTAGCCTGTAAACCATGTCCCCGGTTAGAAATGTAAACGATGTCCCCGGTTTGTACCGGGGCTTGCCCCCTCCCACATTCGACCGAGTTCCAGCATGAGAATGCGGTCCAGTGTGGGAGGGGGCTTGCTCCCGATGGGGCCCTCAAGCTCACCCTCTTTTCCGCTTATTCCTTTAAGCCATAAGCACCACACTTTGCGTGATATGGCCCGCCGACCTTTCCCGGTATGATGTTCGCCCCCGCAGTCTGGATTGCGAATACGCCATGACCTTGCAGTACCCTACAATCGCCGATTGCGTCGGCAACACGCCCCTGGTCCGCTTGCAACGCATGGCGGGTGAAACCAGCAATACCCTGTTGCTCAAGCTCGAAGGCAACAACCCGGCCGGCTCGGTAAAAGACCGCCCGGCGCTGTCGATGATCACCCGCGCGGAACTGCGCGGGCAGATCAAGCCCGGCGACACCCTGATCGAAGCCACCTCGGGTAATACCGGGATCGCCCTGGCCATGGCCGCCGCGATCAAGGGCTACAAGATGGTGCTGATCATGCCCGACAACGGCAGCGCCGAGCGCAAGGCGGCGATGACCGCCTATGGCGCCGAGTTGGTGCTGGTCACCCAGGAAGAAGGCATGGAAGGCGCCCGCGACCTCGCCGAGCGCATGGCCGCCGAAGGCCGTGGCCAGGTGCTGGACCAGTTCGCCAATGGGGACAACCCCGAAGCGCACTACACCACCACCGGTCCGGAAATCTGGCGCCAGACCCAGGGCACCATCACCCATTTCGTCAGTTCCATGGGCACCACCGGCACCATCATGGGCAACTCGCGCTACCTCAAGGAGCAGAACCCGGCGATCCAGATCGTCGGCCTGCAACCAATGGAAGGTGCGGCGATCCCAGGCATTCGTCGCTGGCCCGAAGAGTATTTGCCGAAGATCTACAACGCGACGCGCGTGGACCGCATCATCGACATGGCCCAGCGTGAAGCCGAAGACACCACCCGCCGCCTGGCGCGTGAAGAAGGCATCTTCTGCGGCGTGTCGTCCGGCGGCGCCGTGGCGGGTATGTTGCGCTTGTCCAAGGAAGTGGAAAACGCGGTGATCGTCGCGATCATCTGTGACCGAGGCGACCGTTACCTGTCGACCGGCATTTTCGACGAACCCAACTGATGGCCAAGCACGAGAGAGGCCTGCGCTTCCAACCGACGGGCGGCAGCCGGGCCCCACAGATTCCCGTGGGCAAGAAGCAACGCCTGACCATCGAGCGCCTGGCCAACGACGGCCGCGGCATCGTGTTCTTTGAAGGCCGCACCTGGTTTGTCAACGGTGCGCTGGCCGGCGAAGAGGTTGAAGCGCGAGTGTTGGGCACCCACGGCAAGGTGGTCGAGGCCCGCACCGAGCGTGTGTTCACGGCCAGTGAACTGCGCCGTCCGGCACCGTGCGCGCACTTCGGTCGCTGTGGCGGTTGCAGCGTGCAGCACTTGCCCCATGCCGAACAACTTGCCCTGAAACAGCGCATGCTCGCCGAGCAACTGTCCCGCGTGGCCGGTGTCGAACCGCAGGAGTGGGCCGCTCCATTGAGTGGGCCGGAATTCGCTTACCGGCGCCGCGCCCGGGTGGCGGTGCGTTGGGATGCCAAGGCGAAGAAGCTCGAGGTGGGTTTCCGCGCCGTGGCCAGCCAGGACATCGTCGCCATCGATGATTGCCCGGTGCTGGTACAGGCCTTGCAACCGATCATGCAGCGCCTGCCGAACATGCTGCGCCGCCTGAGCAAACCTCAGGCCCTGGGGCATGTGGAGTTGTTCAGTGGTTCGTCCGTCGCCGTGTTGCTGCGGCATATGGCGCCGTTGTCGGGGGCGGACCTGCTGATCCTGAAAGAATTCTGCAGCTTCCATGACGCCCAGCTGTGGCTGCATGGTGAAGGTCAGCCGGAACCGATTGAGCCCGATCAGTCACTAGGGTTTCGATTGGACCCATGGGACTTGGAGTTGGCGTACCGACCGGGGGATTTTGTCCAGGTCAACGCCGGGGTCAACGAGGCGATGGTTGCCCAGGCCCTGGACTGGCTGGCGCCGCAACCTGCTGAGCGGGTGCTGGACCTGTTCTGCGGCCTGGGCAACTTTGCCCTGCCGCTGGCGAAACAGGTGTGCGAAGTGGTGGCGGTGGAAGGTGTGCAGACCATGGTGGACCGGGCTGCACGGAACGCCATCAGCAACAATTTGCATAATGCGCAGTTTTTTCAGGCCGATTTGTCCCAGCCTTTGAATGACGTGGAATGGGCCAAACAGGGCTTTTCTGCGGTACTCTTGGACCCACCCCGCGATGGTGCCCTGGAGGTTGTGCGCAAGCTCGCCACCCTGGGGGCCAGGCGCCTGGTGTATGTGTCCTGCAACCCGGCGACGCTGGCGCGGGACACGGTTGAGCTGGTCAAGCAAGGCTACCGGCTAAAACGTGCCGGGATCCTCGACATGTTTCCGCAGACAGCGCATGTCGAGGCCATGGCGTTATTTGAAGCGGGCTAGGATGCCCGTTTAATCCGACTGGCCTGCGTTCTCCAAGGCCTATGATCTGCCGCGGAGCTCGCAGTAAAAAGGTCGGCGATGATTTTGGCGCATCCAAGGTGCGTCATAGGGAAGGTAAGCAAGATGGTACAGGTGAGAGCACACCAGCCGATCAACACCGACGGCAGTATCAATCTCGAGGCATGGCTGGATCATGCCATCAGTGTCGACCCGGCACTGGACCGTGAAGCCTTGAAAGCAGCCTGCGAGTTCGCTCGTGAGTCTGAGCAACAAGACAATGCAGCGAAGAACCTGTGGGCCGAAGGCACTTCCAGCTTTCGCACCGGGTTGGAAATCGCCGAGATCCTTGCCGATCTCAAGCTGGACCAGGACTCGCTGATCGCCGCCGTGCTCTATCGCGGCGTGCGCGAAGGGCACATCCAGTTGCCGACCGTCAGCCAGCGTTTTGGCGCGGTGGTGGCCAAGCTGATCGACGGCGTGCTGCGCATGGCCGCCATCAGCGCCAGCCTCAGCCCGCGCCAGTCCATGGTGCTGGGCACCCAGGGTCAGGTGGAAAACCTGCGCAAGATGCTGGTGGCGATGGTCGACGACGTGCGTGTCGCCCTGATCAAGCTGGCCGAACGCACCTGCGCAATCCGTGCGGTGAAGACCGCGGACGACGAAAAGCGCAACCGCGTTGCCCGCGAAGTCTTCGACATCTACGCGCCCCTGGCCCACCGCCTGGGTATCGGCCATATCAAGTGGGAGCTGGAGGACTTGTCCTTCCGCTACCTCGAACCTGATCAATACAAACAGATCGCCACGCTGCTGCACGAGCGGCGGCTCGACCGTGAGCGCTTTATCAGCGACGTGATGGGCCAGTTGCGCGCCGAGCTGCAGGCCACCGGGGTCGATGCCGACATCAGCGGCCGCGCCAAACACATCTACTCGATCTGGCGCAAAATGCAGCGCAAGGGCCTGGCCTTCAGCCAGATCTACGATGTGCGTGCGGTGCGCGTGCTGGTGCCGGAAATGCGCGACTGCTACACCGCGCTGGGTATCGTCCATACGCTGTGGCGGCACATTCCCAAGGAGTTCGACGACTACATCGCCAACCCCAAGGAAAATGGCTATCGCTCGCTGCATACCGCGGTGATCGGCCCCGAGGGCAAGGTGCTGGAAGTGCAGATCCGCACCCACGCCATGCACGAAGAGGCAGAACTGGGCGTGTGCGCGCACTGGCGCTACAAGGGCACCGACGTCAAGGCCGGGTCCAACCAGTACGAGGAGAAAATCTCCTGGCTGCGCCAAGTGCTGGAATGGCACGAAGAACTCGGCGACATCGGCGGCCTGGCCGAACAGTTGCGCGTGGATATCGAGCCGGACCGGGTCTACATCTTCACCCCCGACGGCCATGCCATCGACTTGCCCAAGGGCGCCACGCCGCTGGACTTCGCCTACCGCGTGCACACCGAGATCGGCCATAACTGCCGAGGTGCCAAGATCAACGGGCGCATCGTACCGCTCAACTACAGCCTGCAAACCGGCGAGCAGGTCGAGATCATCACCAGCAAGCACGGCACGCCGAGCCGCGACTGGCTGAACCCGAACCTGGGCTACATCACCACATCGCGGGCGCGGGCGAAGATCGTCCATTGGTTCAAGCTGCAGGCGCGCGACCAGAACGTCGCCGCCGGCAAGACCCTGCTCGAACGCGAGCTGGGCCGCCTGGGCCTGCCCCAGGTGGACTTCGACAAGCTGGCCGAAAAGGCCAACATGAAGATCGCCGAAGACATGTTCGCCGCCCTCGGTGCCGGCGACCTGCGCCTGGCGCAACTGGTCAACCTGGCCCAGCAACTGGTCGAGCCGGAGCGCGGCAACGAACAACTGGAGCTGATCCCACGCAAGGCCACCGGCTACAAGCCCGGCAAGCGCGGCGATATCCAGATCCAGGGCGTCGGCAACCTGCTGACGCAAATCGCCGGCTGCTGCCAGCCGTTGCCGGGGGATGCCATCGTCGGCTACATCACCCAAGGCCGTGGCGTAAGCATTCACCGCCAGGACTGCGCCTCGGTGCTGCAACTGGGTGGGCGCGAGCCTGAGCGGATTATCCAGGTCAGCTGGGGCCCGGTGCCGGTGCTCACCTATCCGGTGGACATCATCATCCGTGCCTACGACCGTTCCGGCCTGCTGCGTGACGTCTCGCAAGTGCTGCTCAATGAGCGCATCAACGTGCTGGCGGTCAATACCCGCTCGAATAAAGAGGACAACACCGCGCTGATGTCCCTGACCATCGAGATTCCGGGGTTGGACGCTCTGGGGCGGTTGCTGGGACGGATTTCCCAGTTGCCGAACATCATTGAGACGCGGCGCAACCGTACCCCATGATTCGCGGAATGAATGCAGGCTAAATGTGGGAGGGGGCTTGCTCCCACACTGATCGGACACAGAAAGATGTATTCACTTGAAGACCTGCTGCACCTGATGAACCGCCTGCGGGACCCGCAATACGGGTGCCCGTGGGACATCAAGCAAACCTACGCGACCATTGTCCCGCACACCCTGGAAGAGGCCTACGAAGTGGCCGACGCCATCGAACGCGGCGACTTTGATCATCTGCAGGGTGAGTTGGGCGACCTGTTGTTCCAAGTGGTGTATTACAGCCAGCTGGCGCGGGAAGAGGGGCGTTTCGAATTTGCCGGGGTGATCGACAGCATCACCCGCAAACTGATTCGCCGCCATCCCCATGTGTTCCCGACCGGCGATCTGTATGCGCCGCTGGATATTCCTCAACTGAGTGAAGAACAGGTCAAGGAACGTTGGGAGCAGATCAAGGCCGAGGAGCGTGCGGAAAAATCCGACGCGCCGGAGCAGCTGTCCCTGCTGGACGATGTGCCCAGCGCCTTGCCGTCCCTGTCCCGGGCCGCCAAATTGCAGAAGCGCGCCAGCCAGGTCGGCTTCGACTGGCCATCGGCGTTGCCGGTGGTGGATAACGTGCGCGAAGAGCTGGACGAAGTGCTCGAAGCCATGGCCGACAACGACCCGGAGGCCATCGCCGATGAAGTCGGTGACCTGCTGTTCGCGGCGGTCAACCTGGCCCGTCACCTCAAGGTCGACCCGGAAACCGCGCTGCGTGGCGCCAATGCCAAGTTCGAGCGACGCTTCCGATTTATCGAACAGGCATTGCGCGACACCCACCAACCCATAGAAGATTGCACCCTCGAAGAGTTGGACGCCCTGTGGGGCGAAGCCAAACGTCAGGAAAAGAACGTGTCCAGCTGCGGTTGAGCAGTTGCCTAAGTGAGTAAGCACCATGAGCCTTTCCCTTCGCGACCAGTTGCTCAAAGCAGGTCTGGTCAACCAAAAGCAGGCCAAGCAGGTCGGCAAAGAGAAACAGAAGCAGCAGCGCCTGGTCCACAAGGGCCAGATCGAGGCCGATGACACCCAGGCGCGCCTGGCCGCCGAAGCGCAGGCCGAGAAGGTCAAGCGTGACCAGGAGCTGAACCGCCAGCAACAGGAAAAAGCCGAGGCCAAGGCCCGTACGGCCCAGGTCAAGCAACTGATCGAGACCTCGCGCCTGCCTAAGCTCACGACCGAGGACTACTACAACTTCGTGGATGACAAGAAGGTCAAGCGCCTGTCGGTCAACACGTTGATGCGCAACAAGCTGAGCAACGGCTCCCTGGCCATCGTGCATCACGGTGGCGGCTACGAGGTGATCCCCCGTGAAGCCGCGCTGAAGATCCAGGAGCGCGCCCCGGAACGTATCGTGCAGCTCAATATCCTCACCGAAAGCCAGGTGCCGGATGAGGATGATCCGTACGCGGCCTACCAGATCCCGGATGATTTGATGTGGTAAGGCTGTAGCTACGAATTGTGGTGAGCAGGCTTGCCCTGCGTTGGGCTGCGAAGCAGCCCCAGAACACACAAACCCCGCTCAAAAGGCGGGGTTTGTGTTTTATAGGCCCCCCAGCTGCGTGGGGCTGGGGGGCCTACAGGATTTTGAAGTTTCAGGAGCTTTGCGCCTGGCGTTTCATCTCAAGGGCTTCGAGCTCGTTTTTATAATTATGAGCGTCGCTCTCGTTGTGAAACATGCCGACCAGCAGGTCTTGTTGGTGGACATCCCAGATGTGAATCCCATGGCCCAGCGCTTCGTGGGACATATGTTCGTCGTCGCGTTCAGTTACTTTTACAGTCATCTGCTTGCTCCAATTTCTGGTGGGTATGCGGCAAGTCGTCGCAGGTCTTTTTATACGGTTTGTTAGCTTGCTAAGTAAACCGCTTTAGAGGTTTATGACAGAAGTTTCATGTTGGGCTCCCGATGACGGCAGACACTTGAACCCAAAACCCCCAGACGAAAAAAAGCCCCGCATTCAGCGAGGCTCTTCTCAGCTCATCAATCCAATCAGCTGCCCTTGATGGCTTTGCCGTCAACGGTACCGTCTTGCAACATGATGTTGTATTCCTTGCCGTCGGTTTCCACCTGACGCAGGGCTACCAGGATGCCACCCAGGTCCTTGGCGAACCACATCTGGGTGATGCGCTTGCTTTGAGTCGGGTCGCGTACGCGCTCGACCTTGATCGCGTCAATGCTGCCGACCTTGGTCTGGACCTTTTCCGGGCCGATCACACGGAAGTCGTAGGTGTCGACGTCGGTGCCTTCAACCACGTTGTAGCTCATGCTTTTCTTGCCGGCTGCCACGTCGCGCTGCAAGGCCAACTGGTAGGTCGACTTGTCGAGCATGCCGCTTTGCAGGGGCACATTGACCGGGTCTTTGTTTTCAAAACCCGTGACTTTCTTGGTCGACGGGTCGAAGTCCAGGTTGATCTTCTTGGTCTTGCCCAGGCCGCCGCGTTCGAAGGCGTAGCTCTTCGGTTGCAGGGTGTCCTTGTCGAACAGGATCACACTGGTTTCGGTCAGGCTGGCGATCATCATGGAAGCCTTGAAGTTCAAGGTCCAGGTGCCGTCACCGTTCTTGGTCAGGCTGCGTTCTGCCGAACCACTCATGGGCAACTGTTTCCAGTCGGCGGTGTAGCTGGCGGAGAACGGGTGTAGATCTGCCGCTTGCACGGCAGGCAAGGCGAACAGCGCAAAAGCGAAGAGCAAGGCGCGACGCATAAAATCTCCTAGGTTCGAATCAAGTGGCCGCTGGCCGCAAGTAACTGACCGTCCAATAATGCACCCTGGTCACCAAGAATCAACCGCCCCTCGGCAAACCAGCGCACAGCCAGCGGGTAAATCCTGTGTTCCTGGGTATGAACCCGTTGCGCAAGGGTCTGCGCCGAGTCGTCAGACTCTACCGGAACCACTGCCTGTACGACCAGAGGCCCGCCATCGAGTTCCTCGGTGACGAAGTGCACGCTGCAGCCATGCTCGCTGTCACCGGCATCCAGGGCGCGTTGGTGCGTGTGCATGCCTTTGTACTTGGGCAGCAGGGAAGGGTGGATATTCAGCAGGCGCCCTTCGTAGTGCCGCACGAAGCCAGGGCTGAGAATGCGCATGAAACCGGCCAGTACCACGAGTTGGGGGTTGAAGGCGTCGATCAGTTCGACCAAGGCGCTGTCGAAGGCCTCGCGGCCTTCGAAAGCCTTGTGATCCAGCGAGCGGGTTTCAATACCCGCGTCCCTGGCGCGTTGCAGGCCGTAGGCGTCGCTGCGGTTGGAGATCACCGCAGCGATGCGCACCGGGCTGTCGCCGGTGCGCGTGCTGTCGATCAGGGCCTGCAAGTTACTGCCAGTGCCGGAAAGCAGCACCACGACATCACAGGTCCGAGGCATCAGTGAGCCTTGAGGTTCTTCAGTTCAACCTGAGCCGCGCCTTCGGCAGCGGTGGCGATCTGGCCGATGACCCAAGGCTGCTCGCCGGCTTCACGCAATACGTTCAGCGCGGTTTCAACGTGTTCCTGCGCCACGCAGATCACCATGCCCACGCCGCAGTTCAGCACGCGGTGCATTTCGGTTTCATTGACGTTGCCTTTTTCCTGCAGCCAGTCGAATACCGCAGGACGCTGCCAGCTGGCCACGTCGACGATCGCCTGGGCGCCTTTTGGCAGTACGCGCGGGATGTTGTCCAGCAGGCCGCCGCCGGTGATGTGGGCCATGGCCTTGACCGCGCCGGTGTCCTTGATCAGCTTGAGCAGTGGCTTGACGTAGATGCGGGTCGGGGCCATCAGCAGGTCGGTCAGCGGCTTGCCGTCGAGCTGGATGTTCTCGATGTCGGCACCGGACACTTCGATGATCTTGCGGATCAGCGAGTAGCCGTTGGAGTGCGGGCCGGAGGATGGCAGGGCGAGCAGGGCGTCGCCGGCAGCCACTTTGGAGCCGTCGATGATCTCGGCTTTTTCCACCACGCCGACGCAGAAGCCGGCCAGGTCGTAGTCTTCGCCTTCGTACATGCCTGGCATTTCAGCGGTTTCGCCGCCGACCAGGGAGCAACCCGACAGTTCGCAGCCGGCGCCGATGCCGGTCACCACCTGGGTGGCGGTCTCGACGTTCAGCTTGCCGGTGGCATAGTAGTCGAGGAAGAACAACGGCTCGGCACCGCATACCACCAGGTCGTTGACGCACATGGCCACCAGGTCGATGCCGATGCTGTCGTGCTTGTTCAGGTTCAGTGCCAGGCGCAGCTTGGTGCCCACACCGTCGGTACCGGAAACCAATACAGGCTGCTTGTAGCCGGCCGGGATCTCGCAGAGGGCGCCAAAACCGCCCAGGCCGCCCATGACTTCGGGGCGCGCAGTGCGCTTGGCAACGCTCTTGATGCGTTCGACCAATGCTTCACCGGCGTCGATGTCTACACCGGCGTCCTTGTAGCTCAGGGAGGGTTGCTTGCTCATGATCCAGGCCTTTAGGGGGGATTCAGGGGTAACGACCGAGCGGGCGGGCACTTTTGGTAAAAGGCCCAGCCGTTGACGGTCTGCGAAGGCGCGCGATTTTATCAGGCTTGAGGGGCAGCGGCCATCCTCGGGCCGACGGGCAGGGCAGATAGATTTAAAAAAGCAGGTTAAAAAAATGCTGATCGGGTCTGTTCAGGCACGTATTAAGGTATAGCCTTTAAACCGCTGTCGTTAATGACATGGCGAAAACTTACCAGGACCCCGTGAATGTTTTAGTTGTCGCTGTGGTCACAGCCTGGCTATACCGATTTCACGCGGTCTGTTCCAGCCGCTAAATTTGTCGTTCGGGAATCTTCCATGCGTCTGTGTAATGTCTTTTTTGTAGGCTGCTTGTCGTTGATCAGCCTGGCGAGTCATGCCGAAACCCTCAATGGCCTGTACCAGGTACACGAACCCGTCAGCAGCCAATCGCCGCAAGAGCGCGACCAGGCGACCCAGCGCGCGGTGGAGACCCTGGTGATCCGCCTCACCGGCGACGCCAAGGCTGCGCAAGGCCCGGGCCTGGCGGCGATTCGCAAGGATCCGCAGCAAATCATCACTCAATACGGTTACGACGCCGGCCCGCCCGAGAGCCTGCAAGTGGACTTCGACCCGGTCAGCACTGATCGCGCCTTGCGTGACGCCGGCCTGTCGATCTGGGGCAGCAATCGGCCATCAATCCTCGGCTGGTGGCTGAACGACTCCACCGAAGGCAGCAGCCTGGTCGGCGATGGCCAGGCCGCTGCCCAGGCGCTGCGCCGTGCGGCACAGCACCGCGGCTTGCCATTGCGCCTGCCCCTGGGGGACCTGGATGAACAGGTGGTCGCCACCGCGCCGAATCTTGAAAACGCCGATGCCACGCCGTTGCGCGCCGCGTCCGAGCGCTACGGTGCCGACGCCTTGCTGGCCGTGCATGCACGCCAGGAAGGCAATCAATGGCAGGCCAAATGGCGCCTGTGGCTGGGTGACAAGAGCGAGCAGGGCGCCGCGCAAGGCGCCGACACGGGCGCGCTGGCCGATGCAGTCATGCTGGCGGTCAGCCAAAAACTGGCGCCGCGCTTTGCGGTCAAGCCCGGTGTGAGTACCGAGCAACTGCTGGAAGTGCAGGGCATGAACCTGGAGCGGTACGCGGCCCTGGGGCATCTGCTTGAGCCGTTTGGCGGTCAGCCGCAATGGGTGGATGGCAATCGTATTGTGTATCGGGTCAACGGCAGCGCCGATCAGTTGCGTACCCAGTTGAGCCTGGCCAAGTTGCAGGAAGTGCCTGCCGGTGAGGCCCCGGCGCAGCAGCCTGCGGTCGATGGCACACAACCGGCAGCGGCACCTGCGCCCCAGGCGCAACTGCATTTTCGTTGGTAAAAGTTCTTCCTATATAGATAGAAGCAAATAATGGAGTGGTTTATGGCGGATACGCGTCGTTGGGTGTGGCTTGGCGGGATCGTCCTGCTGTGCGTTTTTGTGTTCCTGCTGCATTCGATCCTGACGCCGTTCCTGGTTGCGTTGCTGCTCGCCTATCTGTTCGATCCTGTGGTGGATCGCCTGGAAAAAGCCGGTCTGTCGCGGACCTTGGGCGTGGTTGCGGTGTTTGCGTTGTTCACATTGATCATCACCGCGCTGGTGCTGGTGCTGGTGCCGATGCTGGCCAAGCAACTGTTTCGTCTCTATGAGCTGGCGCCGCAGATGCTCGACTGGCTGCAGCACACGGCGATGCCGTGGGCCCAGGCCAAGTTGGGCCTGTCGGATGGCTTCTGGAAGTTCGACAAGGTCAAGGCGGCGATCAGCGAGCACATGGGCCAGACCACCGATATTGTGGGGGTGATCCTCAGTCAGGCGACCGCCTCCAGCCTGGCGCTGATCGGCTGGTTGACCAATCTGGTGCTGATCCCGGTGGTGGCGTTCTACCTGCTGCGCGATTGGGACATCATGATGGCCAAGATCCGCAGCCTGCTGCCCCGCAACCGTGAAGAGCGCATCGTGGCCCTGGCCGGCGAGTGCCATGAGGTGCTTGGCGCCTTTGTGCGTGGGCAGTTGCTGGTGATGCTGGCACTGGGGATCATCTACGCGGCGGGCTTGATGGCCATCGGCCTGGAGCTGGGCCTGTTGATCGGCCTGATCGCCGGCCTCGCCGCTATCGTGCCGTATATGGGCTTTGTGATCGGTATCGGTGCGGCGTTGGTGGCTGGCCTGTTCCAGTTTGGCGGCGACCTGTACCCGATGTTGGGGATTGTCGCGGTGTTCATGGTCGGCCAGGCCTTGGAAGGCATGGTGCTCACGCCGTTGCTGGTGGGGGACCGGATTGGCCTGCACCCGGTGGCAGTGATCTTTGCGATCCTGGCGGGCGGCGAACTGTTTGGTTTTACCGGCATTCTGCTGGCACTGCCGGTGGCGGCGGTGATCATGGTGCTGGTGCGTCATGTGCACGATCTGTACAAGGATTCCGACGCCTATTCGGGGGTCGAAGACCCCGACCTGTAACCGCTGCGTCATAAACCCGGCTTCGGCCGGGTTTGTTGTTTATGGGGCTATGGCGTCAAACAATCCGCTTAAAACCGGCAAGTTAACGCAAACCTTTGATTTTGCTTGTGGTCTGCTGCATTGTGCGCCCGGCGTCACGGGTATAAACTTTGCAAACTTTACACAGAGGCCACTAACGGTTCGATGGGAGCCGTTCAGTCAGCATGAAACCGATTCAGCTGCCCTTAGGTGTGCGTCTGCGTGATGACGCTACCTTTATCAATTACTACCCAGGCGCCAATGCCGCTGCACTCGGCTATGTCGAGCGGCTCTGCGAAGCCGACGCCGGGTGGACCGAAAGCCTGATCTATCTGTGGGGTAAACACGGCGTAGGGCGTACCCACCTGTTGCAGGCCGCTTGCCTGCGTTTCGAGCAGATGGGCGAGCCGGCGGTTTACCTGCCGCTGGCCGAGTTGATGGATCGCGGCATCGGGATCTTCGACAACCTTGAGCAATACGAACTGGTGTGCCTGGACGATCTGCAGGCAGTGGCCGGCAAGGCGGATTGGGAAGAGGCGCTGTTCCATCTGTTCAACCGCCTGCGTGACAGCGGCCGGCGCTTGTTGATTGCGGCCTCCACCTCGCCACGGGAGTTGCCGGTGAAGCTGGCCGACCTCAAGTCGCGCCTGACCCTGGCGCTGATCTTCCAGATGCGCCCACTCTCCGACGAAGACAAACTGCGTGCCCTGCAATTGCGTGCATCCCGTCGCGGCCTGCACCTCACCGATGAAGTCGGGCACTTTATCCTCACCCGTGGCACCCGCAGCATGAGCGCGTTGTTCGATTTGCTCGAGCAGCTCGATCAGGCCTCCTTGCAGGCTCAACGAAAATTGACGATCCCTTTTCTCAAGGAAACGTTGGGCTGGTAACTGGTTGAATCTACGGGGTTCGGCAATTTCCAGGCGCCAGAAATCCTGCGTTTAAGCCACGTTGGCTACGCATGTGAACCGATAAATGGAATTACGGCTTAGATGTCATAGTCCAATCGCGAAGTCACATAGATCACGATTGAATTTGCAAATCGATGTGATAGAAGGCATAGTCTCGACTTCTTTACATACCAGCCACGGTCGTGCCCATGCTAAATCGCTTCGCACCCCTCGTGCCCCTCGCACTCGTTACCCTGTTGTTTGGTTGCGCCTCCCACCCTCAACAGGTGGTTGAGCAGCAAAAACCTCAACAACAGTCCCAGGCAAAATTCGTTGCTGCACAGTCTGCTTCTGTCTATGAAGAAGAGGTGGCAACCGAAAAGGAACTGGCCGATTTTTCCGGCAACAAGCCTTACCAGCTTCCAGTCCTGGCCGACAGCATCCTCGAACGCGGCATGTCCCTGATCGGTACCCGTTACCGTTTCGGCGGTACTTCTGAAGCCGGTTTCGACTGCAGCGGTTTCATCGGCTACCTGTTTCGTGAAGAAGCTGGCATGAACCTGCCACGCTCCACTCGCGAAATGATCAACGTGAAAGCACCGTTGGTCGCGCGCAACAACCTCAAGCCCGGTGATCTGCTTTTCTTCAGTACTG
The DNA here is from genome assembly GCF_900005955.1 of Pseudomonas sp. 8 R 14. NCBI lineage: Bacteria > Pseudomonadati > Pseudomonadota > Gammaproteobacteria > Pseudomonadales > Pseudomonadaceae > Pseudomonas > Pseudomonas sp. 8 R 14. The sequence goes on from NZ_CVTH01000041.1 coordinate 14,634, forward strand.
CAGGTCGTGGTCGCGTCAGCCATGCCGGTATCTACCTGGGCGATAACCAGTTTATCCACTCCAGCAGCCGTCGCAGTGGCGGTGTTCGAGTCGACAGCCTGGGTGACAGCTACTGGAGCAAAACCTTCATCGAAGCCAAGCGCGCACTCGCCATGGCCCCGACTACGGTTACCGCCAGTAAGTAAACTTAAAGTGATACTTGAAGTTTGACGTGTAAGCGCTAGAATCCCTGGACATTGTTGTAATCCGTTCGCGCGAGCTTTGCTTGCGCGTTCTGGTTTTCAGCGTTCGGCAGCGATAGCCGCATCCAGACCAGGATTGTTCTGCACATGTCGACCTCAGCCCGCCTGCTCCTTATTCTCTGCGCCGCGCTTATCAGCGCCTGCGCCAGCCGGCCGCCACCCGCTCCCGTTGCGGTCAAGCCCAAGCCGGTATTCAACTATTCCACCCAGAATTTCTCGCCTGCGGCCGAAGACGTGCTCTTTCGTGCACTGGGCCTGGTCGGCACGCCTTACCGTTGGGGCGGCAACACGCCGGACTCGGGTTTCGATTGCAGTGGCCTGATCGGCTTCGTCTTCCGCGACGCCGCCGGCATCTCCCTGCCGCGCACCACTCGCGAACTGATCGTGATGCGCGCCCAGGATGTCAGCGAGCAGAACCTGCAGACCGGCGACCTGCTGTTCTTCGCCACCGGTGGCGGCTCCCAGGTCAGCCACGCCGGGATTTACGTGGGCGAAGGTCGCTTTGTGCATGCGCCGCAGACCGGTGGTACGGTCAAGCTGGACACCTTGTCCAAGGCGTATTGGCAGAATGCCTATCTGAGCGCCAAGCGTGTGTTGCCAGCAAACCTGGCACGTAATCCCTGAAATCAGCGATAAGCTTCAAGTCGTAAGCTGCAAGAGGGTGCAATGCCACCTTGCAGCTCCACGCTGAAGCTTGCGGCTTCGCTACCTAGTGGCCGACACCCGCCACACCTTATTCCCCACATCATCCGCCACCAGCAAATCCCCTTGCTGATCGATCACCACGCCCACCGGCCGGCCCATGGCGTTCTCATCTTTATCGAGAAACCCGGTCAGCACGTCCACTGGCTGCCCTTTAGGCTGGCCTGCCTCGAACGGCACGAAGATCACCTTGTAGCCACTGTGGGGCTTGCGGTTCCATGAGCCATGCTGGCCGATGAACGCGCCGTTGCTGAACGGCGCCGGGAGTTTGCTGCCCTCGGCGAACGTCAGTCCCAAAGACGCGGTGTGCGGCCCTACCGCATAGTCCGGCACGATTGCCTTGGCCACCAGGTCCAGGTTCTGCGGCGTGACGCGTACATCCACATGCTGGCCGTAATAGCTGAAGGGCCAGCCATAGAACCCGCCATCCTTGACCGAGGTGATGTAGTCGGGCACCAGGTCGCTGCCGATCTCGTCGCGCTCGTTTACCGCTGTCCATAGCTTGCCGCTCTGGGGTTCCCAGGCCATGCCGTTAGGGTTACGCAGGCCGGAAGCGAAGATGCGCTGCTGGCCGCTGGCGCGATCCACTTCCCAGATAGCCGCCCGGCCCTGTTCCGCCTCAAGACCGTTCTCACCGACGTTGCTGTTGGAGCCGACGCTCACGTACAGCTTGCTGCCGTCCTTGCTGGCGATCACGTTCTTGGTCCAGTGGTGATTCAGGGGCCCGCCCGGCAGGTCGACCACCTTGGTGCCAGGTGCCTTGATCGCGGTTTCGCCCGCTTGATAGGGAAAACGCAGCAGCTTGTCCGAATCGGCGACGTACAGGTCATTGCCGACCAGTGTCATACCGAAGGGCGAGTTGAGGTTTTCCAGGAACACCGTACGGGTCTCGGCAACCCCATCGTGATCGGCGTCGCGCAGCAGGGTAATGCGATTGGGGCTCGGCACCCCGGCACCGGCGCGGCCCATGACCTTCTCCATGACCCAGCCGCGAATGCCCTTGGAATCATCCGGTTTGGGCGGCGCATTGGTTTCTGCCACCAGCACATCGCCGTTGGGCAATACATACAGCCAGCGCGGGTGGTCCAGGCCTTCGGCGAACGCCGCCACTTGGGTGCCGGCCGCCGCCGTTGGCTTCACGCCCTCCGGCCAGCCGATAGCCGGGGCAATGTTCACCGTGGGAATCAGGGTTTTGTTCGGCTCGGGTAGCTGCGGCGACGGCCCGGTGCCGTCGGACACCTGCAGGGTGGAGCTTTCACCGCAGGCGGCGAGGGTGCCGGCGAGCATGATGAGTAGGGCGAGTCTGGTTTTATGCATGGTGTTCTCCTTGATACCTGTAAGGGTAGAGGAGGGCGCTGGTGCGATGGTTCAAGTGCAAGGCCAGCTTTAATTGACGCTCCACCCCCAACCCACTAACCTTCGCGGCTTGTTCCAGGTGCTCTGTGACCCATGGGTCGACCGAGTGAAACAGGGAAGCCGGTGAGCGAGCGCACTTGTACACAGTGCTGCCGCGATTCCGGCGCTGCCCCCGCAACGGTAAATGAGTCAAGACGGTGCCTTTTGCCACTGTATCGCCCGCGATATGGGAAGGCGCGCCGTCGGCGTGTTCGCTCTGTCGATGAGCCAGCGCACCACTCATGAGCCCGGAGACCGGCCTGGATCATCCAACAGCATCACGGTGGGCGATGCTTGGCTGTCTGTTTTTTCCTGCCTGCCGTTTTTGTCCAGCCCCAATGGAGAGCTGCCATGACCGATACCCCCGACCGCGACGAACGCCACCTGGCGCGCATGCTGCGCAAAAAAGCCGTGATCGACGAGCGCATCGCCAATTCCCCCAATGAGTGCGGCTTGCTGCTGGTGCTGACCGGCAACGGCAAAGGCAAGAGCAGCTCGGCATTCGGCATGCTCGCGCGCGCCATGGGCCACGGCATGCAGTGCGGTGTGGTGCAGTTCATCAAGGGGCGCAACAGCACCGGTGAGGAGTTGTTCTTCCGTCGCTTCCCCGAGCAAGTGCGTTTCCACGTGATGGGCGAAGGCTTCACCTGGGAGACCCAGGACCGCCAGCGCGATATCGCTGCCGCCGAAGCCGCCTGGGCCGTGTCTCGCGAACTGCTGCAAGACCCGCGCATCGGCCTGGTGGTGCTGGATGAGCTGAACATCGCCCTCAAGCATGGTTACCTCGACTTGGACCAGGTCCTCAGCGACCTGCAAGCGCGTCCGCCGATGCAGCACGTGGTCGTCACCGGCCGTGGCGCCAAGCCTGAATTGATCGAAATGGGCGATACCGTCACCGAAATGGGCATGCTCAAGCACGCGTTCCAGGCCGGGATCAAGGCACAGAAGGGCGTCGAACTTTGAATCAGCCCCGTCACTGCCCGGCCGTCCTGATCGCTGCACCGGCGTCCGGCCAGGGCAAAACCACCGTCACCGCCGCGCTGGCCCGTTTGCACCGCAACCTGGGGCGCAGGGTACGCGTGTTCAAATGCGGCCCGGATTTCCTGGACCCGATGATCCACGAACGCGCCAGCGGTGCGCCGGTGTATCAATTGGACATGTGGATGGTGGGCGAGCAGGAAAGTCGCCGCCTGCTGTGGGAAGCGGCGGGTGAGGCCGACCTGATCCTGATCGAAGGCGTGATGGGCCTGTTCGATGGCACACCGTCCAGCGCCGACCTGGCGCGGCATTTCGGCGTGCCGGTGCTCGGTGTGATCGACGGCACCGCCATGGCCCAGACGTTTGGCGCCCTGGCCCTGGGCCTGGCGCGCTATCAGCCGGACCTGCCGTTTGCCGGGGTGCTGGCCAACCGCGTCGGCACCCTGCGCCATGCGCAGTTGCTGGAAGGCAGCCTCACCGAAGGCTTGCGCTGGTATGGCGCCCTGTCCCGCGAAACCGGGATCGAACTGCCCAGCCGCCATTTGGGCCTGGTGCAGGCCAGCGAGCTGAATGACCTCGACGTGCGCCTGGACGCCGCCGCCCAGGCCCTGGGCAGCAGCTGCGAAGTCGCATTGCCGCCACCGGTGACCTTCGCCGCGCCGGAAGTGATCATGGCCGAACCATTGCTGGCCGGTGTGCGCATTGCGGTGGCCCGTGACGAAGCCTTCGCCTTCACCTATGGCGCCAGCCTCGACCTGCTGCGGGCGATGGGGGCCGAGTTGCACTTCTTCTCGCCGATCCATGATCGCCAGCTGCCCGAGGCTGACAGCCTGTATTTGCCCGGCGGTTACCCGGAATTGCACCACCAGGCGCTGTCGCAAAACACGCCGATGCTTGACGCCATTCGTAACCATCATGCCGCCGGCAAACCCTTGCTCGCCGAGTGTGGCGGCATGCTCTACCTGCTGGACTCGCTCACCGATGTCGACGGCACCCGCGCCGAACTGGTCGGCCTGCTGCAAGGCGATGCGGTGATGCAAAAGAAACTCGCGGCCCTGGCCCTGCAAAGTGTCGAACTGCCGGAAGGCGTGCTGCGCGGGCACACGTACCACCATTCCCTGACCAGCACCGAGTGCCAGCCGATTGCCCGTGGCCTGAGCCCGAACGGTGGGCGCGGTGCCGAAGCGGTGTTCCGGCAGGGGCGGATGACGGCCTCTTACGTGCACTTCTATTTCCCGTCGAATCCGACGGCGGTAGCCGCGTTGTTTGTCCCGGACCGAGCTGAAACCCCATCCACTGTGGGAGGGGGCTTGCCCCCGATAGGGCCATGACCGACAACGCTTTCCCCCAGGCCGACCGCGACGCCGTCTACCGCGCCATCGCCGAACGCCGCGACATGCGCCACTTCAGCGGCGGCAGTGTCGCGCCCGAATTGCTGCATCGCCTGCTCCAGGCCGCGCACCAGGCGCCCAGTGTCGGCCTGATGCAGCCCTGGCGGTTTATCCGCATCAGCGACCGCGCGTTGCGCAGCCGGATTCAACAGGTGGTGGAAGAAGAACGCGTGCGCACCGCCGAGGCGTTGGGCGAGCGCTCCGATGCGTTCATGAAGCTCAAGGTCGAAGGCATTCACGACTGCGCCGAAGTGCTGGTGGCGGCGTTGATGGATGATCGCGAGCGCCACATCTTCGGGCGGCGCACCTTGCCGGAGATGGACCTGGCGTCGCTGTCCTGTGCGATCCAGAACCTGTGGCTGGCCGCGCGGGTCGAGGGGTTGGGCATGGGCTGGGTCTCGCTGTTCGAACCCCAGGCCCTGGCCGACCTGCTGCGCCTGCCGCCCGGTGCGAAACCCCTGGCGGTCTTGTGCCTGGGGCCGGTGACGGAGTTTTACCCGGCACCGATGTTGCAGCTCGAAGGCTGGACCGAGCCTCGGCCGTTGAGTGACATGGTGTATGAAAATGCGTGGGGAGTGAGTCAATGAGTGTGGCCTTGCTGTGTGTCGCAGCAGTGGCGCTGGATGCGCTGCTGGGCGAGCCCAGGCGCTGGCATCCGCTGGTGGCGTTCGGCAATTTTGCCGGGCGCATCGAGCAGCGTTTCAACAGCGGTGGCCGGGGCTGGCGCAGCCATGGCGTGACCGCGTGGGTTATCGCCGTGGTGCCATTGACCCTGCTGGCCACCGCGTTGTCGTGGGCGCCGTATATCGGCTGGGTCCTGGAGATCCTCGCGTTGTACTGCGCCCTCGGCATGCGCAGCCTCGGCGAGCATGTGATCCCGGTGGCCCAGGCCCTGCGCAGCGATGACCTCGACGCGGCCCGCACACGGGTGAGCTACCTGGTCAGCCGCCAGACCAGTGAACTGGATCGCACCGAAGTCGCCCGTGCCGCCACCGAATCGGTGCTGGAAAACGGCAGCGATGCGGTGTTTGCCGCGTTGTTCTGGTTTGTCGTCGCCGGCGTACCGGGCGTGGTGCTCTACCGCCTGAGCAATACGCTCGACGCGATGTGGGGCTATCGCAACGAACGCTTCGAGCGTTTCGGTTGGGCCGCGGCCAAGATCGACGATGTACTCAACTATGTGCCTGCACGCCTGGTGGCCTTGACCTACGCCGTGCTGGGCAAAACCCGCCTGGCCCTCAAATGCTGGCGCACCCAGGGGCCGACCTGGGACAGCCCCAATGCCGGGCCGGTGATGGCATCCGGCGCTGGCGCGTTGGGCGTTGAGCTGGGTGGCGCCGCGATTTACCACGGCGAGGTGCACCAGCGTCCGCCACTGGGCGAAGGCCCGGCGGCGGATGCCGACTCTATCGACCGCGGCTGGCAACTGGTGCAGCGCGGCGTATGGTTGTGGTTGCTGATTCTCTGCGTGGGGGGGCAATTTTATGCTTGAGCACGGTGGCCGGCTGCGCAAGGCAGCGATTCAGTACGGGATTGCCGAGGCCGATTGGCTGGACCTGTCTAGCGGCCTCGCACCCTGGCCATGGCCGATCCCGGAGATTCCGCTGCGGGCCTGGGCGCGCTTGCCGGAGTCCGACGACGGCCTGGAACAGGCGGCCAGCGAGTATTACGGCGCCGCGCATCTGCTGCCGGTGCCCGGCTCCCAGGCGGCGATTCAGTTGCTGCCGCGCCTGCGCCGTGCCGGCAAGGTCGGCGTGCTGTCGCCGTGCTACGCCGAACATGCCGAGGCCTGGCGGCGTGCCGGCTACGTGGTGCGTGAAGTGCAGGAGCAGGAAGTCGACTTCTTCCTCGACGTCCTCGACGTGCTGGTGGTGGTCAATCCCAATAACCCCACCGGACTGAGCCTGGCCCCGCAACGCCTGCTGGACTGGCACACAAGGCTGGCCCAGCGCGGCGGCTGGCTGGTGGTGGACGAAGCGTTCATGGATGTCACCCCGCAGTTGAGCCTGGCGAGCCAGGCCCATCAGGTCGGCCTGATTGTGCTGCGTTCGTTCGGCAAGTTTTTCGGCCTGGCCGGGGTGCGCCTGGGCTTTGTGCTGGCCGAGCGCAGGCTGCTCAAGTTGCTGGCCGAACAGGTTGGGCCCTGGGCTGTCAGCGGGCCGACGCGGGTACTGGGCCAAGTGTGCCTGCGCGATACTGCCGGTCATGCACGGCAGCGGGCACGCTGCATCGAGGCCGGCCAGCGTTTGTTTGAACTGCTCGAGCGTCGTGGCTTTCAACCCCAGGGCGGCTGCGCGTTGTTCCAATGGTTGATCACCCCGCACGCCGAGCGCATGCACGAATTCATGGCCCAGCGCGGCATCTTGCTGCGCCTGTTTGTGCACAACAGCAGCGTGCGGTTTGGCCTGCCCGACACCGAGGCCGATTGGTCGCGTCTCGACGAAGCGCTGGCTGCCTACAAGGACGCCTCATGAGTACGCTGATGGTGCAAGGCACCACCTCCGATGCCGGCAAAAGTACCCTGGTGACCGCGTTGTGCCGTTGGCTGGTACGCCAGGGCATTGCCGTGGTGCCGTTCAAACCGCAGAACATGGCGCTCAACAGTGCGGTGACGGCCGAGGGCGGCGAGATCGGTCGTGCCCAGGCGGTGCAGGCCCAGGCGGCCAACCTGGCGCCCCATACCGACATGAACCCGGTGCTGCTCAAGCCCAACAGCGACACCGGCTCCCAGGTGATCATCCATGGCCGCGCCGTGACCAGCATGAACGCGGTGGCCTATCACGACTACAAAGCCATCGCGATGCAGGCGGTGCTGGCTTCCCACGCGCGGTTGAGCGAAGCCTACCCGGTGGTGATGGTGGAAGGCGCAGGCTCCCCGGCGGAGATCAACCTGCGCGCCAACGACATTGCCAATATGGGCTTCGCCGAGGCCGTCGACTGCCCGGTGCTGCTGATTGCCGACATCAATCGCGGCGGGGTGTTCGCCCATCTGGTCGGCACCCTGGAATTGCTCTCTCCCAGCGAACAGGCGCGGGTCAAGGGCTTCATCATCAACCGCTTTCGCGGCGACATCGCACTGCTGCAACCCGGCCTGGATTGGTTGCAGGCACGCACCGGCAAACCGGTGGTGGGCGTATTGCCCTACGTGATGGACCTGCACCTGGAAGCCGAGGACGGTATCGACCAACGCCAGATCGACAAGGCGGCGCAGGTGCTCAAGGTGGTGGTGCCGGTGTTGCCGCGCATCAGCAACCATACGGATTTCGATCCGCTGCGCCTGCATCCCCAGGTGGACTTGCAGTTCATCGGGCCGGGCCAGCCGATTCCGGCCGCCGACCTGGTCATCCTGCCGGGCTCGAAAAGCGTGCGCAGCGACCTCGCGTACCTGCGTGCCCATGGCTGGGACACCGCCGTGGCGCGGCACTTGCGCTACGGCGGCAAGGTGCTGGGGATTTGCGGCGGCTTGCAGATGCTCGGTGAGCAGGTGCACGACCCGTTGGGCCTGGAAGGGCCGGCCGGCTCCAGCGACGGCCTGGGGCTGCTGGCGTTCAGCACCACCCTGGAAGAAGAGAAGCAACTGCGTAATGTTCGCGGGCGTTTGTTGCTGGAGGACGCCGAGGTCAGTGGCTATGAGATCCATGCCGGCGTGACGTGCGGCGCGGCCCTGGCGAACGCCGCCGTGCTGTTGGAGGACGGTCGCCGTGATGGCGCGCAAAGTGCTGACGGGCAGATTCTCGGCACGTATCTGCACGGCTTGTTCGAGACCCCGGCGGCTTGCAGTGCGTTGCTGCGTTGGGCTGGGTTGCAGGATGTGCAGGAGGTGGATTATCACGCCCTTCGCGAGCGTGATATCGAACGGTTGGCGGATCTGGTGGAGAACCATCTGGACACCGATTTATTGCGCAAGCTGTGTGGGGTTTAAGGGTGTACACACGGTTCAAATGTGGGAGGGGCGGTGCGACAATTCGACTTGCCCCCGATAGCGGTGTATCAGGTGCTGAATTGTTCAGGTATACCGAGTACATATCCATTCCTGCGGTAACGGCCACTTATGGTTCCGCTCTTACAGCGGCTCACTTTTGGAAAGGCCGGAAGCCGGCCCAGCCAAAAGTAAGCAAAAGGCCTTCGCCCCACCACTCGGCACCTCGCTTGGGCTCGGTGTGCCCGAACGCAGGCTTGAATCCGTGGGCCGCCGCAATGGGCCATCCCTGGCCCAGTGCGGCTAACCCGGCGTCCTGCCGGGTTACCCACGGATTCAAACCTGCGTTCGGCCAGCGTGGTTTACGGGGCGACTTCAGATCAAAAGCAGGATCAAAAACGACTCGCTTCGCATCGTGGAGTGGTGGGTGGGGAGGGGGGGGCTCATGCTTCAACTGATTTTAGGCGGCGCCCGCTCCGGCAAAAGCCGCCTTGCTGAAAAGCTTGCTGCAGAGTGTGGTTTTTCCGTCATTTATATCGCCACCAGCCAGCCGCTTGACGGCGAGATGAATGCCCGCGTTGCCTTGCATCGCGAGCGTCGCCCTGATCACTGGGGTTTGATCGAAGAACCTGTCGAGCTGGCGCGTGTGCTACGCGAAAACGCTGCGCCCGGTCGTTGCCTGTTGGTGGATTGCCTGACCCTGTGGCTGACCAATCTGCTGATGCTCGAAGACGCGCAGCGCCTGGCGTTCGAGCGCGATCAATTGCTGGAAAGCCTGGCCGTGCTGCCGGGTGAAATTATTTTTGTCAGCAACGAGACCGGTCTGGGTGTCGTGCCGCTGGGCGAATTGACTCGCCGCTATGTGGATGAAGCCGGTTGGCTGCATCAAGCCTTGGCCGAGCGCTGTCAGCGTGTTGTCCTGACGGTTGCCGGCCTGCCCCTGACGTTGAAAGGTACTGCGTTATGACTGACACCTGGTGGCTCAACCCTTGTAAGGCCATTGACGCCTCGGCGTACGAACAAGCCCTGGCGCGCCAGCAGCAATTGACCAAGCCGGCCGGTTCCCTGGGCCAGCTGGAAGCGCTGGCGGTGCAATTGGCCGGCTTGCAGGGCCAGGTTAAACCGTCGGTGGACCGGCTGTGGATTGCCATCTTTGCCGGTGACCATGGTGTGGTTGCCGAGGGTGTATCGGCATTTCCCCAGGAAGTGACCGGGCAGATGCTGCATAACTTTGTCACCGGTGGCGCGGCCATCAGTGTATTGGCGCGGCAACTGGATGCGCAGTTGGAAGTGGTCGACCTCGGTACGGTGACCCCTTCGCTGAGCCTGCATGGCGTGCGTCACCTGAATATCGGTGCGGGCACCGCCAATTTCGTCAAGGGCCCGGCAATGACCGGTGCCCAGGGCCGATTGGCATTGCAGGCGGGTCGCGACAGTGTGCTGCGCGCCCGTGAAAGCGGTGCGCAGTTGTTTATCGGCGGCGAGATGGGCATTGGCAACACCACCGCCGCCAGTGCGCTGGCCTGCGCCTTGCTCGATTGCCAGGTGACCGAGCTGACAGGCCCGGGCACCGGGTTGAATGCCCAAGGCGTCAGTCACAAGGTGGCGGTGATCGAACGCGCGCTGGCCGTGCATGCGGCGCAGCGTGGGGATGCGCTGCACACCCTGTGCAATCTCGGTGGCTTTGAAATCGCTGCCCTGGTGGGCGCTTATCTGGCCTGCGCCCAGGAAGGCATCGTGGTGCTGGTGGATGGGTTTATCTGCACCGTCGCGGCACTGGTCGCCACGCGCTTGAACCCGGCGTGCCGCGAATGGCTGCTGTTCGGCCACCGCGGCGCCGAGCCTGGCCATCGCCATGTCTTGCAGAGCCTCGATGCACAACCGTTGCTGGAACTCGGCCTGCGCCTGGGCGAGGGCAGTGGCGCGGCGTTGGCGGTGCCATTGCTGCGCCTGGCCTGTGCGCTGCACGGGCAGATGGCGACGTTTGCCGAAGCGGCCGTGGCAGACCGTCCGGCATGACTTTGCACCTGGACCTGTTGCGCCATGGCGAAACCGAACTGGGGGGTGGCCTGCGCGGCAGCCTGGACGATGCATTGACCGCCAAGGGCTGGGAACAGATGCGCGCCGCTGTGGTGGCACAGGGGCCCTGGGATCGGCTGATCAGCTCGCCGCTGCAACGCTGCGCGCGGTTCGCGGATGAACTGGGCGCGCGGCTGAATGTGCCGGTGAGTCTGGAAAAGGACCTGCAGGAACTGCACTTCGGTGCCTGGGAAGGGCAAAGTGCGGCAGCGCTGATGGAGACCGACGCCGAAGGCCTGGGCCGGTTCTGGGCCGATCCCTATAGCTTCACGCCGCCCCAGGGCGAACCGGTCAGCGCGTTTTCCCTGCGGGTTTTGGGCGCCGTCCTGCGCCTGCATAAGGCGTATGCCGGTGAGCGTGTGCTGTTGATCAGCCACGGCGGGGTGATGCGTTTGCTGTTGGCCCACGCTCGGGGGCTGCCCCGTGAGCAGTTGCTGAATGTCGAAGTCGCTCATGGTGGGTTGTTCAACCTGCAGGTCGGCGCCGATGGCGTGTTGAAGGAAGGAATCTGAGCATGCTGCCGTTCTGGATCGCCGTGCAGTTCCTGAGCAGTTTGCCGATTCGCCTGCCGGGTATGCCGCAACCGCAGGAACTGGGGCGCTCGTTGCTGTTTTATCCTGTGGTCGGGTTGCTGTTCGGCGTGCTGCTGTGGGGGCTCAATACGCTGTTGATCGGATCACCGCTGTTGTTGCACGCCGCGCTGCTGCTGACGGCCTGGGTGTTGCTCAGTGGCGGCTTGCACCTCGACGGCCTGGCGGACAGCGCCGATGCCTGGCTGGGTGGCTTCGGCGACCGCGAGCGCACCCTCAGCATCATGAAAGACCCGCGCAGCGGGCCGATTGCGGTGGTCACCCTGGGCCTGGTGTTGCTGCTCAAGTTCACCGCGCTGGTGGCTTTGATCGAACAGCGCAACGGTGTGGCGTTGATTCTCGCGCCGTTGATCGGCCGCGCGTCGATGCTGGGGTTGTTTCTCACCACGCGCTATGTGCGAGCGGGTGGGTTGGGCCAGGCGTTGTCGGATCATCTACCGCGCGTCGTCGGGCAACAGGTGCTGATCCTCAGTGGCCTGGCCTGCATCCTGATCGGTGGTTTCAGCGGTGGGGTTGCCGTGCTGCTCGCGGCCGTGTGTTTTATCGGCCTGCGCCAACTGATGGTCAATCGCCTCGGCGGCACCACCGGCGATACCGCTGGCGCGCTGCTGGAGCTGCTGGAAGTGGCTGTTCTGGTCGGTTTGGCGTTGTAACACTTTCTTGCATTTCCTTAATCGCGGGTATATACACGTTCCATGCTTGCCTCCCAATGTTTATGCACCAACCTGCGACGTGCCGCCCGTGGCGTCAGCAGGCACTACGACGGCGCCCTCGACGGCTTCGGGATCAACGTCGCCCAGTATTCCTTGCTGTGCAACCTGCAGCGCCTCGATCAACCGAGCATTTCCAGCCTGGCCGACGCCATGGGCCTGGATCGCAGCACCTTGGGGCGCAACCTGCGGGTGTTGGAAGGTGAGGGCCTGGTGCGGATGGTGGAGGGCGATGACCTGCGCAACCGCCTGGTGCTGTTGACCGCCGCCGGTGAAGAGCGCCTGGCGGCAGCGTTACCCGCCTGGGAGGCAGCGCAACAGAAATTGATCGATCAACTCGGCGCGGAAAAACGCGAAACCCTGTTGGCCTTGCTGGATGAACTCGCCTGAACGCGGGTTTGTTCGAATACAAGCGGGTATATACCCGCGAACGGAGAATAAGAAATGACGTCGATGTGGCGCACCAGTGGTTGGATCCTTGTAGGGAGTGCGCTGATCCTGGCGTTGTCCTTGGGCGTGCGGCACGGGTTCGGCCTGTTCCTGGCGCCGATGAGCAGCGAATTCGGCTGGGGCCGTGAGACCTTTGCCTTTGCCATCGCCTTGCAGAACCTGATCTGGGGCCTGGCGCAGCCCTTTACCGGTGCCCTGGCCGACCGGTTCGGCGCCACCAGGGCGGTGTTTGTCGGCGGGGTGTTGTACGCCGCAGGCCTGGTGTTGATGGGCCTGTCGGATTCGGCGTGGTCATTGTCCTTGAGTGCCGGCCTGCTGATCGGGATTGGCCTGTCGGGTACATCGTTTTCGGTGATTCTGGGCGTGGTCGGCCGCGCCGTGGCGCCGGAAAAGCGCAGCATGGCCATGGGCATTGCCAGTGCCGCCGGTTCGTTTGGCCAGTTCGCCATGGTGCCGGGCACCTTGGGCTTGATCAGTTGGCTGGGCTGGTCGGCCGCGTTGCTGGCGCTGGGCCTGATGGTGGCGCTGATCCTGCCGCTGGTGAGCATGCTCAAGGATCGCCCGCTGCCGGTCATGGCCGGCCAGCAGACCCTGGGTGAAGCCTTGAAGGAAGCCTGCTCCCACTCCGGGTTCTGGCTGCTGGCCTTCGGCTTTTTCGTCTGCGGTTTCCAGGTGGTGTTTATTGGTGTGCACCTGCCGGCCTACCTGGTGGACCAGCACTTGCCGGCCACGGTCGGCACCACGGTGTTGGCGTTGATTGGGTTGTTCAATATCTTCGGCACCTATACCGCCGGCTGGCTTGGCGGGCGCATGTCCAAGCCGCGCCTGTTGACCGGGTTGTACCTGCTGCGCGCGGTGGTGATCATCCTGTTCCTGTGGGCACCGGTGACCGAAGTCACGGCCTACCTGTTCGGCATGGCCATGGGCTTTTTGTGGCTGTCCACGGTACCGCTGACCAACGGCACGGTCGCCACATTGTTCGGGGTGCGAAACCTGTCCATGCTCGGTGGGATCGTGTTCCTTTTCCACCAGCTCGGCTCGTTCCTTGGCGGTTGGTTGGGCGGGGTGGTCTATGATCGAACCGGTAACTACGATTTGATCTGGCAAGTGGCAATCCTGTTGAGCGTGCTCGCCGCAGCCCTTAACTGGCCGGTGCGTGAGCGGCCGGTGGCGCGATTGCAGGCGCAGATGGAGACGGCATGAGTTCGACCTGGTATTGGTTTGGCGGGGCAATCGCGGCCGCACTGTTGCTGGCCCTGGCCTGGTGGGGCTGGCAGCGCGGTGGCCTGGCGTTGATGCAACTGGGTATGTCGATCTGTTAAGTTCGGTGCCTGAACTCTTTAAAGGACGTTTCGACATGCAGATGCGCTGGCTGGCTGTACCCGTGCTGATGGCTGCTTTTGGCGGCGTGGCGTTGGCTGCCGATTGCCCGCCGTTGCTGGAGGGTCAATTGCCCAAGTTGCGCGCCAAGGAATCCATCGACCTGTGCCAACGTTTTGCCGGCAAGCCCCTGGTGATCGTCAACACGGCGAGCTTTTGCGGGTTCGCGCCGCAATTCAAAGGCCTCGAAGCGCTGTATCAGCGCTACAAGGATGAAGGGTTGGAGGTGATCGGCGTGCCATCCGATGACTTCAAGCAGGAAGCCAAGACCGGCGAAGAAACCGCCAAGGTCTGCTACGTGAACTACGGCGTGACCTTCACCATGACCGAGCCGCAGAAGGTCAAGGGGCCGGACGCGGTGCACCTGTTCAAGGTATTGGCGCAGCAGAGCAATGCGCCGAAGTGGAACTTCTACAAGTACGTGGTGGACCGCCAGGGCAAGGTGATTGCCGATTTCTCCAGCCTGACCAAGCCGGACAGCCCCGACCTGATCAAGACGGTGGAGCAGGCGATAGCGTCCAAACCCTGATTATCGGGCACTAAAAAGCCCCGCCTCCCTTGCAGGAGAGCGGGGCTTTTTTACACCCGTGCGGATCAGAAGGTGTAGGTCATGCCCAGGCCGAAACCGTTGGCACTGTTTTCGTACTTGGCGCGGTAACTGGCTGTCGACGGGGCGTTAGCCGTCTGGTTGATCTTGACGTCTTCTTCTTTCAGGTACGAATACGCCAGGTCGACGGTCATGTTATCCATGACTTTGTAGCCCAGGCCCACGCTGAAGATCGTACGGTCGCCCGTCGGGATGCGCGGCGAACGATCGGTGTTGTTGGCCGGGGATTGGTCGAAGGTCAGGCCGGTACGCAGCACGACTTGCTTGGTCAACTGATACGAGGTACCCACGGCGTAGGCCCAGGTGTCGTGCCAATTTTGTTCTTCAGTGATAGAGCCCAGTTGGCTTGGCGCCAGTAAGCCGCCTGCAGCTGTTACGCCTTCGTTGTTGACGGTGATCTCTTTCAGGCGACTCCAACGCGTCCAGGTTGCACCGCCGTAGAGTTTCCAGGCGTCGGTCAGGTCTTGGGTGACCGACAGGTCGTAGGACTCTGGGGTGTCGATTTTCAACGAAGCGTCGTAACGGTTGTTACGCAGGAACGGTTGAGTGGCCGCTGGGCCGCTGACCGTGGTGTGGCCTTCCAGCTTGTACTTGACCTTCGAGTGGTAGGTCAGGCCCACGCGAGTGGTGTCGGTGGCCTGGACCAATACGCCGACGTTGAAACCCAGGGCGGTATCGTCACCCTTGATTTTGACGTTGGTGTCGGAGGCAAGCGGGCTGAGGGTCTTGTCCGACTCAAGCACACCGGAAATCCGGTTGATGGTCGGGCCAAAGCCGATGGATACACGATCATTGAACGCATAGCTGACAGTTGGCTGGAAGGTCATGACCTTCACTTCGCTCTTGCTGCCGAAGCCGCGACCCTGGAAGCCGTTTTCATAGTCGGTCACCAGGCCGAACGGTGCGTATACACCGAAGCCGATAGCCCACTGATCGTTGAGTTTGTTGGTGTAGAAACCGAATGGCACCGCGGTGAACGGAACCATGTCGCCTTTGTTGGAACCGCGAGAGTTGCCACCGGTATTGCTGATATCGGTCGACGCATCAATGGCAGCGACACCACCGGTGATTTGTTGGCCATTCAGACGGGACATACCGGCCGGGTTACCGTAGACAGTGCTTGCATCATCGGCAGAAGAAGAGCGACCTGCGAAACCCGTACCCATCCCGCTGACGCTCTGTTCGTTCAGTGCGAAACCGCTTGCGAACAGTTGGGAGGATGCCATGGCAACGGCGAGGCTAAGTGTGGTCTTGAGCATTACTTTTTTCATTATTAGAACTCCGTGGTGATCACCGCAGCGGAAAGTATCAATAAAATTAACATCGCGCTATAGGCTGTAATGCAGGAGATAGAGCGGTTTTGTAGGACAATCCGACCAAAATTCGGCTTTTTTGCCGAATCTTGCAAATTGCCCGGTCAGCAGGCCACGTGATTCAAGGGCGAAACAAAGGTTTGCCAGGCCTGGGTGAAATCCCGCAGCCTTCCTTGAGGATGAAATATTTCTTTCCAGATACGCGCCATGGCTAAAACATCACCGGGTGGTGGCAGGGCGGGGCTGTGTTGTTCGACCAGGAGCCAGGCGATGGCCGTGGCATAACGCAGGTTTACGGTGAGTTCCAGTTGGGGCGCACTGAGAAAGGCGTGTTGGCTGGCGAGCCCGCGTACCAGGCTGGCACGCTCGGGATCGAGCGCCAGGTAGTTATCCCACAAGGCGCGATGGCGAGGTTCGGTGATGCTGTACAGGCCGTGGCCGCGTCGATCATGCAGGGCAGAACCCAATTCCGACTGGCTGGCGGCGATACCCAGCAGCAGTGACTCAGCCGTTGGGCTCTGCTGGCCGAGGTACGTCAAGGTCGGCCGGATCACATAGCGACACAATTCACTGGCTGCGATACCCATACATGCCTCAATCCGTGAAAAGGGTCGACGAGCCCTGAGAAAGGGGGCTTGGCAGCAGTGGATCGGCTCTCAGGCTCGTCGGAAGCGGATCATGCCGCTTGAGTTGAAGTGTAGTGTCATATTCATGAGGTAAAGGACTGTTTTTAAAACATCTTCTTCAACCAGTTATAACGTTTATATCGATTTGAACTTAGTGCAAATACTCCAGGCAAGAATGACGGGCAATAAAAAACCCTGTGTTTTAAACAGGGTTTTTTGTGTTTCAGCGACTCGGGTCGATCAGGCAACCAGTGCCTGACGGGTACGCTCGATCACGGCCTGCAGCGGTTCAGCGCTGGAGTATTGATCGGGGTACAGGCGTTCGCTGTGACGGGCGATGCCGTGTTCGTTGACCAGGGTGAAGCTGAAGCAGCCTTTGCGAGCGGCCATGATCAGGCAGTTCATTGGGGCAAAAGCGTTGGTGAGGGTGCGAATGGCATCCTGAGTGTGGATAGCGGACATATTATTGGTGTTCCTACAAATGACACGGATAAGAACCGTGCAACGTTAAAACGTTCCAGTAACGTTGATCACCATTGATCAAACGAAGAACCCGACTGGAACAAAGCAGCCAGTTTGAAGCGCTGATTAAGTTAGGCGCGCTTGGGCTGGCAGGTAGGTACTTAGGAGGGCAGGCAACACAACAAGGGCAAAGGTTCTGGGCCCGGGGTGAAGATCCTGATCAATTTGCAGGTTGGTTCGGTCAGAGTATTAAAACTTCGCGGCACCCTTTGCTTGTTCAAAGGCAGTGTCGTCGCAAGTGATACCTGGAAACCATCGAGGTGGTCGATCCCGTGTTGTTCAGGGGAGTTGTTCGACCAGAATTGACTTTCAGCTTGGTACTAACGCTGCGGATAGTAACGGATTGAAACAGGCAATGGAAGCGTGCTAGTCAAAAAACTTCAATCAGCCGCCCAGCAGGCCGCGATACACCAGCACCGTGACGGCGGCGGCCAGGGAACAACCCAACCCATAAGCGGCCAGGGTCAGGCGCAAGGATTGGCCGGTCTCGACCATCTTCATCACATCGCCCATGTCATCGATACGCCCTTCACCCAGCTCGATGCACAGGCTCACGGCGGTGAACGCGGCCGATAGCAGGATGGCGATGGCAAACAACGCCCCATCCGGGGATGGCAGTACGACATTTATCCCTAATGAAATGGCACAGATGGCCAGTAACAACACGGCGAATAACAGCATTCCTTTCATCGGCCCACTCAGCGTTGTGTTGTCCGTCGGGCAGTGTGGCGAGCTGGCAAAGATTTGAAAAGTCCCTGTTTTGCCTCGGCGGTAACATTTTTGAAGGCTATCGCTTCAAAAAAAGCCGGGGATATAACCATCGGATCGGTACTTGTGCACATTAGTTGCGGCGTGTGTAACCTGGCTGTCAATCGCTGGACAGGGCCGCCATTTGCCTGCAATGGAAATTTAAGTCAATGAAAAATCTGGCTTTTTTTTATTGGTGAAAAAATCGTCAGTTTGACTGTGGGCCCCGTTCCATGGGCCTTTGCGCGAGTTAAAGGCTGGTTGTCCACTGAGTTATCCACAGCTTCTGTGGATTGTCCCAAGCGCTTGCTCTAGAACGGGCGTGCCGGGTTTTTTCAGCTTTACCTGTGCGAAAAAAAGAGTAGAGTGGCGCGCCTTCCGTTCTGTCCCACAGTGCTTTATGAAGTTTCGCTTAGTATCACCTTCTGTTACCGATACCTCCCAGACTGTTACCGCACCCAAGCGTTTTTCCTTGAAAGTCGCCCTGTGGTTGCTCGACAGCCCACGCCTGGGCCATAGCACCAACATCAAACACTTCGCCGGGCGCTTGCTCAAGCAGCCGGCCCGTGAGGGCGTAGTGGCTGCGCAAAGCCGTCTGGGCCAATTGATGTGCCGCGAGTGCGGCAACGCCCGCGACCGCCGCATCGGCCACGATCTGCTGCGCCTGGCCGCCCGTGCCGGTGACCGCCGTGCCCAACGGGAACTGGGTCAGGTCGAAGACTGAGCTGTCCTCACGCTCTACGCTTGGTTAACCTTGCTCCTTTTCGGTGATGGCAGAAATGGCTATGGTTTTTGACTGGACCAGTGTTGCCCTGGGCCTGGCTGGCGCCGCAGTGCCTTTATTGGCGGTGTGCTGGCAGATTCAGCGGCGGTTGACCGCGCGGACCACTGGCTGGGAACTGCTCGAAGAGCGCCTGGCCACTGCGCAACTGGCCCAGGAGGGCCTCGCCGCTCAACTGGATGCCAGTCGCGATGAAATCAGCGATCTGAGCCAGGCCAACGCCGCCAAGCAAGCTGACCTGGCTGCAGTGCGCCGCGAGGTCGAGCTGTTGCAGATCGATCGCGACAACGCCCGCGACGCCGCCCACGCCTGGAACCTTGACCGCAGCGCCAAGGAAACCGAATTACGCCGCCTCGACGCACTGTCGGCCGCCTTGCGCGCCGAACTGCGCGAGCAGCAGGAAAGCCATCAGCAGCGCCTCGCCGACCTGCAAGGCTCGCGGGACGAGTTGCGTGCGCAGTTCGCTGAGCTGGCCGGCAAGATCTTCGATGAGCGCGAGCAGCGCTTTGCCGAGACCAGCCAGGAGCGCCTGGGCCAGTTGCTCGACCCCTTGAAGGAACGCATCCAGTCCTTCGAAAAACGCGTGGAAGAGAGCTATCAGAACGAGGCTCGCGAGCGCTTTTCCCTGGCCAAGGAGCTTGAACGCCTGCAGCAGCTGAACCTGCGTCTGTCAGACGAAGCCACCAACCTGACCCGCGCCCTCAAGGGCCAGAAAACCCAGGGCAATTGGGGTGAGTTGATCCTCGAGCGCGTGCTGGAACACGCCGGCCTGGAGAAGGGCCGCGAGTACCAGACCCAGGTCAGCTTAAAGGGCCCGGACGGTGAGCGCTTCCAACCGGATGTGCTGATCATGCTGCCCGGTGACAAGCAGGTGGTGGTGGACTCCAAGGTCAGCCTGACCGCGTACCAGCAGTATGTCGCAGCGGATGATGAGGTGATCGGCCAGGCAGCCTTGAAGCAGCACGTACTGTCGCTGCGCAATCACGTCAAAGGCTTGGCCGGTAAGGATTACAAACGCCTGGAAGGCCTGCACAGCCTGGATTTCGTGTTGTTGTTCGTGCCGATCGAAGCCGCTTTTTCCGCGGCCTTGCAGGCCGAACCGAATCTGTTCCAAGAAGCTTTCGACCGGCATATCGTGATCGTCAGCCCAACGACGCTGCTCGCCACCCTGCGGGTGATCGACAGTCTCTGGAAGCAAGAGCGTCAAAGCCAGAACGCCCGCGAAATCGCCGAACGCGCCGGGTGGCTGTACGACAAGTTCGTGCTGTTTATCCAGGATCTGGATGAGGTGGGCAATCGTCTGCAGCAGTTGGATAAGGCTTACAGCGCGGCGCGGAACAAGCTGACAGATGGGCGCGGAAACCTGGTCAGTCGCACCGAGCAATTAAGGTTGCTCGGTGCGCGTGCCAGCAAAAGCCTGCCGGCGGATTTGCTGGAGCGGGCGATGACCGACGCCGACGGCGTCGCGCACCTTCCCGAATAAACACAATCCGAAAGGTGGAAGCGGGCAAGCCCCCTCCCACATATTGACTGAGTACATCCGGTTTATAGCGGTAAGTGTCGACTCAGCAACGCCCGCAGCGCGGCCGGCTTCACCGGTTTGGCGAGGTAATCCAACCCTGCCGCATGCACCTCTGCCACCATCTCCGGGCGGCCGTCGGCACTGATGACCACGCCGGGAATCGGCTCCGCCATTTGCGCCCGCAGCCAGCCCATGAGCTCGGTGCCAGTCTCACCGTGGTCGAGGTGGTAATCCACCAGTGCCAGTTGCGGGCGTACGCCTTGCTCCAGCAGCGCCGCACATTGGGCCTGGTCGGTGGCGGTCCACACTTCACAGCCCCAGCGTGTCAGCAGGCTGCGCATACCGATCAGGATGCTCTCTTCGTTGTCCACGCAGAGTACTTGCGCGCCGCTTAACGGCAGGCCGTTCTCCTGGGTAGGCTTGACCTGCGGACTGGCCTGGTTGCGTGCCAGCGGCACACGCACGCTGAACACGCTGCCCTTGCCGGGCCATGAGCGCACGCTCAGGCGATGGCCCAGCACCCGGCACAGGCCGTCGGCAATCGCCAGACCCAGGCCCAGGCCTTTCTCGGCGCGGGTCTGGTGGCTGTCCAGGCGTTTGAACTCTTCGAAGATCACCTTCTGTTTATCCAACGGGATGCCAGGGCCTCGGTCCCAGACTTCCAGGCACAGCTCGCCCTTGCGCCGACGTACGCCCAGCAGCACCGGGCCGTCGGCATACCGGAAAGCGTTAGTCAGAAAATTCTGCAAGATCCGTCGCAGCAACTTGATGTCACTGTCGACGCGCAAGCGGCTGCCGCGCAGGCGAAAACGCAGGCCTTGTTCCTGGGCCAGGGCCTTGAATTCCGCGCCGAGGGTGTCGAACAGTTCGTTGAGCACAAAGGGCTGGCGCTGCGGGTTGATCTTGCCGTTTTCCAGGCGCGAGATATCCAGCAGGTCGCTGATCAGGTCTTCGGCCGAACGCAGCGAGCTGTCCAGGTGCTGTACCAGTTGCCGGGCTTCGCTGGACAGGCCGTCGTTCTGGTGGGAAAGGGCAGCGGAGAACAGGCGGGCGGCGTTCAGCGGTTGCATCAGGTCATGGCTGACGGCCGCGAGGAAGCGCGTCTTTGACTGGCTGGCGGACTCGGCAACGCCCTTGGCATCGGTGAGCGCCACATTGAGCTGCGACAGTTCGTGGGTGCGCTCGGTCACCCGTTGCTCGAGGCCTTCGTTGGCCTCGGTGAGTGCCTGCTCGGCCTCGCGGAACGCGGTAATGTCGGTGAAGCTCATGACGAAGCCGCCGCCGGGCATCGGGTTGCCGATCAGCTCGATCACCCGCCCATTCGGGAACAGCCGCTCTGAGGTATGCGCGCGGCCCTGGCGCATCCAATGCAGGCGGCGCGCCACGTGGACCTCGGCTTCCCCCGGCCCGCACAGGCCGCGCTCGGCGTTATAGCGGATGATGTCGGCAATCGGTCGGCCTACGCTGATCAGCCCGTCCGGGTAATTGAACAACTCCAGGTAACGCCGGTTCCAGGCCACCAGCTTGAGGGACTGGTCCACCACACTGATGCCCTGGGTGATGTTCTCGATAGCGCCCTGCAGCAATGCGCGATTGAATTGCAGCACTTCCGAGGCTTCGTCGGCGATACGTACGACGTCCTCGAGCTGCATTTCCCGCCCCTCGATCGCCGCTTTCACCACGGCCCGAGTCGAGGATGCGCCGAGCACACCGGCCAGCAATCGCTCGGTGTGGGCGATCCAGTCGTTGTCGGCATTCTGGTTGGGGTTAAAGCCTTTGCCCTGGCGATAGGCGAAGCGGATAAAACTCTGCTGGGCCCGTTCTTCGCCGACAAACCGCGCGGCCAGGCTGAGCAGGTCGCTGATCTGTACCGACAGCATCGAGCGGGCATTGGCGCGCTGGCTGATTTCCTGGCCGATAAAGCGCCCGGCTTGCCAGTGTTCCGAGACACGTGTGCGCGACAGCATCGACACCCACACGAACAGCGTGAAGTTACCTGCCAGGGAGAACACGGTGCCCAGGGTCAGTGAGGTGACGGACAAACCGAGCGGGTGCGAATGCATCCACGTCAGCCCCGGGAAAATGGCGAGGGACCAACCCAGGCTTTTCGCGGTAACCGGCAGGACCAAGGTGTAGAACCACAGGAACGTACCCGCCGCCAGCCCCGCAAATACACCGCGTCGGTTGGCTTGCTTCCAATACAGTGCGCCAAGCATGGCCGGGGCCAG
The DNA here is from genome assembly GCF_900005955.1 of Pseudomonas sp. 8 R 14. Lineage (NCBI taxonomy): Bacteria > Pseudomonadati > Pseudomonadota > Gammaproteobacteria > Pseudomonadales > Pseudomonadaceae > Pseudomonas > Pseudomonas sp. 8 R 14. Next base: position 36,816 of record NZ_CVTH01000041.1, read on the forward strand.
TTGAGTCACCGCGGCAAACGCGATCTGGCCGATGGTCGCCAGGCTCGCGGTGGAGCCCAGCAGGCGGTAGCTGACATACGCCAGCAGCAGGATGATCACGATGCTGACCCGGCGCACCGACAGCATCCAGTGGCGGAACACTTCGAACGGCCGCTCGGCGCTGGAACGGCGCAGCAGCCAGGGCAGCAGCATGTCGTTGGAGACCATGGTCGACAAGGCGATGCTCGCCACGATCACCATGCCGGTGGCCGCCGACGCACCGCCGATAAACGCCAGCACGGCGAGGGCCGGGTGGGCTTCGGCCATGGGCAGGCTGATCACGTAGGAGTCCGGCAGCACCGAGCCGGGCAGCATCATCTTGCCGCCCAAGGCGATCGGCACGACAAACAGCGCGGCGAGGATCAGGTAGGCCGGGAACACCCACTTGGCCAGGCGCAGATCCTGGGGGTCGATGTTCTCCACGACCGTCACATGGAACTGCCGGGGCAAGCAGATGATCGCCATCATGGCGACGCCGGTCTGAACCACCATCGACGGCCAGTTGATGGTTTCCTTCCAGTATTCCTCCAGGCGTGGCGCGAGCATCGCCTGGCTGAACAGGTCGCCGAAACCGTCGTACAGGCCGTAGGTCACAAACGCCCCGACCGCGAGAAAGGCGAACAGCTTCACCAACGATTCAAACGCAATCGCCAGCACCATGCCGCGGTGGTGTTCGGTGGCGTCGAGGTTGCGGGTACCGAACACAATGGTGAACAGCGCCAGCACCAGGGACACGATCAGCGCCGTGTCCTGGGCTCGGGTGCCGGTGGTATCGGCACCTGCGCCAATCAGCAGGTTGACCCCCAGCACAATGCCTTTGAGTTGCAGGGCGATATAAGGCAGCACGCCCACCAGGCAGATCAGCGCGACCACCACCGCCAGGGACTGGGATTTGCCGTAGCGTGCGGCGATGAAGTCGGCGATGGAGGTGATGTTTTCCTGCTTGCTGATCAGGATCATCTTCTGCAGGACCCAGGGTGCCAACACCAGCAACAGCACCGGTCCCAGGTAGATCGGTAAGAACGCCCACAGCTGTTCGGCGGCCTGGCCTACGGCGCCGAAGAAGGTCCAGCTGGTGCAGTAGACGGCCAGCGACAGGCTATAGACCCAGGCACGCATGCGCGGCGGCAGCGGCGCACGGCGGCGGTCACCGTAGAAGGCGATGGCAAACATAATGGCCATATAGGCCAGGGCAACGGCGGCGATCAGCCCGCTGGACAGCGTCATGGTAACTCCGAGCATGAGAACACCCAGGCATTTCAGGCCCGGTTGGACAGTCTCGCATGATGCCTGGGGTTAGTCAGTGTCGACCAAGGTCGTGTGGGATCTAATGTCGCAGGGGGCGCTCAGCGCGGTGGCAAGGTTTTCTGGCGCAGGATGTAGATTGTCACCAGCACCGCGCTGGTCAACATGAAGCCACGTGCCCATGGCAACGGCACCAGGTAGCAGGAAAAACCGATACTCAGCCACATCAGGCCGATGGCGTAGACCTTGCCCTTGAGCGGGATGCCGTTGCCGTCCAGGTAGTCACGAATCCAGGGGCCCAGGCGCGGGTGTTCCACCAGCCACTGGTAGAAACGTGGGGAGCTTCGAGCGAAGCAGGCGGCGGCGAGCAGGAGGAAGGGGGTGGTCGGCAATACCGGCAGGAAAATACCGATCACTCCCAACGCTACGCTCAGCCAGCCGATGGCCAGCAGCACGTAGCGCAGGAGCAGCGAGCGATTGCCCATGGGTGTCACGGGCAAGCGACTCAGTGGTGGCGTGGCTTGAGGATCGCCGGTTTTTCGTCAGGGGCGTTGCACAGCAGGTACAGGGCGGTCAGCGCTTCGGGGATCTGTACGATCATGTCGTCCATCAGGTTGGCGTCGGCGGCGATGTCGGAAAATTCAGCTTCTTCCTCAAACAGCCCCGAGCCGACCATGATCGGCAAAAGCATTTCGCTGACTTCTTCCTCGGCGGTTTCGAACCAGGCGGCTTCACGCAGGAACACACCTTCCATGAAGCCGATGCACCAGCCGCGCAGGTCGGAGTCGTCCGGCTCCTCGCCCAGGTCCAGCTCGCACGGCAACTCGAACTCTTCATCGGAGGCCAGTTGGCGAGAGATGTGGGCCTTGAGGGCCAGCAGGGTGGATTCGATTTCTTCGCGCTGGGCGGCGTCGGCGTAGTGCGGCTCTTCGGCGAACAGTGCGTCGATCCATTCACGGTCGGGAACGACCTCGGAGCAGATCGACAGGGCGGTCAGGTAGCCGTGGGCGGCCACGTAGTCCAGCGCCTCGTCATGCAGCTCATCGGCGTCGAGGAAGGCTTGCAGGCGGGTTAGTTGCTCAGCGAAGGACATTGAAGGACTACCTTGGGAATAAACGATGCTGAATTCTAGGCTTTCTTGCGCGCCCAAGCCAGTCGGCGTGCATATTTGCCAGGTTTTAGAGACGGGCTGCAATTCGTCAGCGGCGCCCTTTGCCGGATGACGCTCGGGTATACTGCCGCGTTTTGTGATGCCCCTGCAGGCCAAGCGCCAGGTCGAGAAAACTTCGCTTACGGATTATTTTCCGTGAGCCCGTATTTTTTCGACCAGCCTGTACAGAGGGATTTCGGCACTATTTTGTTGGAGTTATACATGCTCGATCAGGCTCAACGCGTCCTCAAGGACATCTTCGGCTACGACAGCTTTCGTGGTCGCCAGGGTGCGATCATTGAGCGCGTGGCCAAGGGCGGTGATGCCCTGGTCCTGATGCCTACCGGTGGTGGCAAGTCGTTGTGCTTCCAGGTGCCGGCGTTGTTGCGCAACGGGCTGGCAGTGGTGGTGTCCCCCCTGATCGCGTTGATGGACGACCAGGTTGCGACCCTGGAAGAACTTGGCGTCGCTGCCGCCGCCTTGAACTCCACCCTCAGTGCCGAGCAGCAACGCGACCTGGCCGCGCGGATCAAGCGCGGTGAAGTGAAGATGCTTTATCTGGCACCTGAGCGCCTGGTGCAGCCGCGCATGCTGGCGTTTTTGCAGAGCCTGGAAATTGCCCTGTTCGCCATCGACGAAGCCCACTGCGTATCGCAATGGGGGCATGATTTCCGCCGCGAATATTTGCAGCTCGGTCAACTGGCGGAGCTGTTCCCGGACGTCCCGCGCATCGCCCTGACCGCCACGGCCGACAAGCGCACCCGTGAAGAAATCGTCGAGCGCCTGCACCTGCAGAACGCCGAGCGGTTCCTGTCGAGTTTCGACCGGCCAAATATTTTCTACCGCATCGTACCCAAGGAGCAGCCGCGCAAGCAGTTGCTGGCATTCCTTTCCGAGCGACGCAGCGATGCGGGCATTGTCTATTGCCTGTCGCGCAAGAAGGTCGATGAAGTGGCCGCGTTCCTCTGCGAGCAGGGCTACCCGGCGCTGCCGTACCACGCCGGACTGCCCAACGAAACGCGCGCTGCCCACCAGAAGCGTTTTCTCAACGAGGAAGGCCTGATCATGGTGGCCACCATCGCGTTCGGCATGGGCATCGACAAATCCAACGTGCGCTTCGTGGCCCATATGGACCTGCCCAAGTCCCTCGAGGCCTATTACCAGGAGACCGGTCGTGCCGGCCGTGATGGCCTGCCGGCGGATGCCTGGATGGTCTACGGCCTGCAGGACGTGGTGATGCTCAAGCAGATGCTGCAGAACTCCGAAGGCGATGAGCGCCACAAGCGCCTGGAGCAGCACAAGCTCGACGCGATGCTCTCGTTGTGTGAAGAGACCCGCTGCCGCCGCCAGACCTTGCTGGCCTACTTCGACGAGGACATGCCGCAACCGTGCGGCCACTGCGATAACTGCATCGATGGGGTGCAGACCTGGGACGCCACCGAGCCCGCCCGCCAGGCGTTGTCGGCGATCTATCGCACCGGCCAGCGTTATGGCGTCGGTCATCTGGTGGATGTATTGCTGGGCAAGGACAACGAAAAAGTACGCAGCTTCGGCCACGAGAAACTCTCGGTCTACGGCGTCGGCAAGGCCCGTGCCGAGGGCGAATGGCGTTCGTTGTTCCGACAGATGGTCGCGCGCGGTCTGGTGGACATCGATATCGAAGGGTATGGCGGCCTGCGCCTGAACGACAGCTGCCGGCCGTTGCTCAAGGGCGAGGTGAGCCTGGAGCTGCGCCGCGACCTCAAGCCGCAAACCACCGCCAAGACCAGCACCAGCCAGGCCAGCCAGCTTGTACGGGGCGAGGAGCGCGAACAGTGGGAAGCCCTGCGTACCCTGCGACGCAAACTGGCCCAGGAACACAGCGTGCCGCCGTACGTTATTTTTCCCGACTCCACGTTGCTGGAGATGCTGCGCGAGCAGCCCACCACCATGGCCGAAATGGCACGGGTCAGCGGCGTCGGTGCGCGTAAGCTGGAGCGCTACGGCCAGGCATTCCTCGAAGTGCTTGGTGGCCAGGCCGAAGCGCCGAAGGAAATCGCCGATATTCGCCATGAACTGATCAGCCTGGCCCGCGCCGGCATGACCCCGATCCAGATCGCCGGCCAGCTGCAATGCTCGGAGAAAAACGTCTACACCTTGCTGGCCGAATCCATCGGCAAGCAGCAGTTGTCCCTGGAGCAGGCCCTTGATTTGCCGGAGGATTTGCTCGGCGAGATCCAGGACGCATTCCTTGACGGAGAAGGCGAATTGCCACCGGTTGCGGAGATAGCACCGCTGTTTGTCGGGCGTGTGCCTGAAGGGGTTTTGTACTGCGTACGGGCCGCTTTGCAGTCTGAATTCGAAATTTAGTGTGCCAATTACGACAATGTAACGAATCAGTACATAGCAACTCTTGCCTAGTGACATGGCTCATGCTTAGCTGACTAATAATTAGCCATACTTTATTTTCAGTCTAAACCATGAGTTTTTTATGCCGTTAACCGATCAACACCGTTTTGGCATGCAACTGGCGCAAATGTCCCGAGGTTGGCGCGCCGAGCTCGACCGCCGTTTGGCCGGGCTGGGCCTGTCCCAGGCGCGCTGGCTGGTGCTGCTGCACCTGGCCCGTTTTGAAGAAGCGCCCACCCAGCGTGAGTTGGCGCAAAGCGTCGGTGTAGAAGGGCCGACCCTGGCCCGGTTGCTCGACAGCCTCGAAGGCCAGGGCCTGGTGCAACGCCAGGCCGTGGTGGAAGACCGTCGCGCCAAGCGCATCTTGCTATGTGACACCGCCAAGCCGTTGATCGAGCAGATCGAGACTATTGCCACGGCTTTGCGCCAGGAACTGTTTATGGGCGTTGACGAAGAAGATATGCGTGTCTGCATGCGGGTGCATGGGCACATTCTGGCGAACCTGGAAAAGTCCTGATCCCAGGTGAAGTGACGATCAAAATGTGGGGGACTTGCTGTGGTGAGCGGGCTTGCCCCGCGCTGGGCTGCGAAGCGGCCCCAATGAGCCCGCCGCGATTCTTCAGAAAAACCGCAGGGCCTGGTTTCAGGGCCGCTCCGCAGCCCAGCGCGGGGCAAGCCCGCTCACCACAATTAATAGCCGCTCCAACACGGGTGCAGCGTTGTATCAGAACGTCTGCCCCAGGTTCAGGTACACCGCCTTCTGATTATCATCGTTGAAGCCATAGCTGAAATTCAGCGGCCCCAGCGGTGTATCAAACCCGAGGAAAATACTCGCGGCGTTGATATAGCCGCTGTCGAATTCATTGTCGTTGTTCCATGCCCGGCCGCGTTCCAGGGACGCGCCCAGGTACAGCGGGAAATCCAGCGGCAGGTAGGAGCGCGGTGTCAGCCGGCGGTAGTACACCGCGCGCATCAAGCTGATGTTCTGCCCGGATATCGCATCCTGGCGGAAGCCCGACAACTGCCGCGCCCCCCCCAGCAGGAAGCTGGAAATCACCACGTCCGAATCATCCAGGGTACGCCCGTAGCGCCCGCCCAGTACCAGGGTGTCCGGACCATGGCTCATGGCCTTGTCCAGCTTGAACTCCCATTGTCGATAGCGCTGGTCCGAGCCCAACCCCGGTTCGAATTCGCGAAACGCCAAGCCAATGTCCTCGCCGCTGTGGGGGAAGTACACGTTATCCAGGGAGTCGAATGAATACTTCAGTTCATAGAAGCCTTCGCTGAAGCTCACACTTGGCAGGTCGCGGTCGCCGATGCGCACATCCGCCTTGCCCCAGGCCTCGCCGACGCCGAAGCGGATCTCACCGCTGTTGCCGATCTGCCGCCCCACGTTGAGGCCGAAGCCGTAGCGTTCCAGGCGGTATTCGGAGATGGGGTCGTTGTCCAGGATCAGCTCGACGTTCTGTGCCTGGGCGCTGATATACGGCGCGACAAAATAGCGCGAACCGGTATCCATCGGCTGGTAGAACTCGCTGTAAAGCTCCTGCCGATCACCGATCTGTACCCGCGTCAGCCACTCGGCGCCCAGGCGATTGATGCCGTTCATGCGGTAGCTGGCGCCGAGGTTGAAGGCGCTGTCGCCGCGCATGTCGTCCGACAGGTTCAGGCCCAGGCGCAGGTAGTCGGTGCCGCTGCGTTTGCCGCGCGCGCTGATCACCAGGGTGTTGTCCTGGCCCTTTTTCACCACGCGGTATTGCACCTGCTCGAAGTAATCCAGGCCATACAGGGTGCCCATGTCGGTCTGCAGGCGGCCAAGTTCCAGCGGTTGGCCCAACGGTTGGCGGATGTAGTAGCGGATCACGTCGTCGCTGACCTTCGAGTCGTTCTCCACCTTGATCGCGGTTATCACCGGGGTGCGTTCGCCCGGGGTACGCGCGGCTACCAGTTGCGGGTCGATCGGCTCGGCGGGGCGCAAATGGGCCAGGCGAACGTCAAGGGCGCGGGTGGCGCGGTAGCCGGCATCGATCATGTCCTTGGCGCGGCCGAAATCCGTCACGCCATAGGCGGCCAGCGGCGGCTGGATCAGTACGTCCTTGGGATGCAGGGCCTTGAGTTGTTCTTCGGAGTTGCGCCGGGTCATCAGGGTGATGGACTGGTTGAGCACGTCCACCACCGTTGCCAGTTGCTTGCGTGAACGCAACGGGGTGCCGATGTCGACCACGATGGCGATGTCCACGCCCATCTCACGCGCCACATCCAGTGGGATGTTATCGGTCATGCCGCCATCCACCAGCAGGCGACCATCCAGCTCCACCGGCGCGAACACGGCCGGGATCGACATGCTGGCGCGGATCACCTGGGGCAGGTGGCCCTTGCTGAATACCACTTTCTCGCCGGTGGTGATGTCGGTGGCCACGGCGCGAAAGGGGATCGGCAGCTTGTCGAAATTACGCGTGTTGCTGGTGTGGGCGAACATGCTTTCCAGCAGCAGCGCCAGGTTCTGGCCCTGGATCACTCCAAGGGGCAGGCCGAGGCTGCCGTCATCGCGGAAGCTGAGCTTCTGCTTGACCAGGAAATCCCGGTCATCCTGCTTGCGTCGAAACGGCACGTCTTCCCGTGGCGGTGCGTCGGACAGCGCCTGTTGCCAGTCGATGCCCAGGGCCAGTTTTTCCAGCTCATCGATCTTGTAGCCCGACGCATACAGCCCGCCAATCACCGCGCCCATGCTGGTGCCGGCAATCGCGTCGATATGAATACCCTGTTCCTCCAGGGCCTTGAGCACGCCGATATGGGCCAGGCCTCGGGCGGCACCGCCGGACAACACCAGGCCGATTTTGGGGCGGGGCGTCTCAACGGCGTCGGCAAGAAGCGGGAGCAGGCACAGGAACAGGCAGGACAACAGGCGGCGCATCATGAATCTCGAGGCTGGGCGATAAAGGCCGGTATTATAGCCATCCGATCCGCCGAGCCCGTCACACCAGGAGCCTCTCAAATTATGTCGCTGAGCAAACCCGAGATTGTCATCACCTATTGCACCCAGTGCCAGTGGCTGCTGCGCGCCGCGTGGCTGGCGCAGGAGTTGTTGAGTACGTTTGCCGATGACCTCGGCCGGGTGGCGCTGGAACCGGCCACCGGCGGGGCGTTTCGGATCACCTGCGATGGCGTGCAGATCTGGGAGCGCAAGGCGGATGGTGGCTTCCCTGAAGCCAAGGTGCTCAAGCAACGGGTGCGCGACCAGATCGATCCACAGCGCGACCTGGGCCACAACGACCGTACGCCATGAAGGTCACCGCCACATCAGGGCGGTGACCCCTCAGTGCGCCGCTATTTGGCGGCCATCTTGCTTTTGATGAAGCCCACGACCCAGGTCAGCACCAGGCCGCCCACGCCGCCGCCGACGATATTGCTGCCGACTGCCGCCACATCCAGCGCCTCGCCGCCCGATGTGCCGGTCAGCGCGGCCACGACCTGGCCCAGCACGAGCCCGCCGACACCCCCCAGCATGGTATTGAGCCCGGTGCCCAGGCTTTGTTTGGTCATGCCGGCCAAATTGCCACCGACGGCACCGCTGATGATCTGAACCAACAAGCTGATGAACATTTCCATGATGAAACCCCTGCATCGCGTTGATGGAGTGACCACTCGCGTGCAGCAACTGCAGAAAACACCATGGCTGTCGTCGAGGAGTCTTTATCCGTTGAACGACGGCTGACTGTTGCGGATGTTTAAAGTATAGATCAGGCCGTTGCAGCGGGCTGTCTGGCCTGGCTGGCGCTGCCCATCAGCCCGGAAAGCACGATGGCGACGATGATCAACGCGCCGCCCAGCAACATGCGCAGGGTCGGGGTTTCGGCAAACAGCAGCCAGGCCACGGTGATGCCGTAGACCGGCTCCATGGCGAACACCACCGAGGCGGTGCGCGCCTTGATCACCGCGAGGCTGGCAACAAACAGGCTGTGGGCCAGGCCGGTGCAGAACACCCCAAGCAGGCCGATCCACAACCAGTCCAGCGCGCGCACGTCCGCCAGCCCCGGCGCGGCCACGGGCAGCAGGCACACCGCGACCACCACGTTCTGGCACAGCGCTGCCTGCACGGCGGGAATCCGTCCGGAGCTGGCGCGGTTGTTCAGCGACAACAATGAGAACAGCAAACCCGAGACAATCCCCCAAAGCAGGCCGCCCGTGGCTTCGCTGGCGAGATTGAAGTCCGGCGTCACCAGCACCAGGCCAACGGTGACCAAGGCCACCAGCACGATTTCATTGGCGCGGATATGCTCGCGGAAGATCAGCCCTTCGAGGATCACGGTAAACGCCGGGAATGCGGTGAACCCCAGCGTGGCGACGGCTACGCCGGCGACCTTGACGGCAATGAAGAACGTCACCCAATGCGCCGCCAGCAACACGCCGCTGACCAGCAGGCGGCGCCAGTCCTGCAGCGCCAGGGTTTTCCAGGGGGCGTTGCTGGCGAAGCGTGCAAACACTGCCAGGGCAATCACGGCAAACGCGGCGCGCCCGAAGACGATGATGGCCGGGGAGGCGGCCGCCAGCTTGCCGAATACGCCGGTGAGGCCAAACATCAGTGCGCCGATATGCAGGGCGCCGAGGGCTGAGCGGGGAGTCATTGCGATCCTTGAACCAACGGGAGTGACAGGTTCGCAGTCTAGAGGGTGCCGGTGTGTGCGTCTGTCGTGGGACTCGCGATTTTTAGCGCAAGGCTCGCCCTATGTGGCGCGCCGCAACGCGCCGGGAGAGGCGCCGAATTCGCGCAGCATAGCGGCGGCAAAGGCGCTTTGTGAGGTGTAGCCAACCCGCACGGCGATTTCACCGACGGGCAGCGGCGTCTCGCGCAGCAGGTTCAGGGCCAGTTGCAGGCGCCGGCTGCGGATGTAATCCATGGGCGTCTGCCCGCATTCGGCGATAAAGCGCGCATGCAGGCGCGCCACCGACAGGCCGGCGATGCGCGCCAGGTCGGCGACCTGCAACGGATGGGCAACGTGTCGCTCGATATGCGCATTGAATGCCCCATACGGCAGGCGACGGCCCGGCACCTGCGGGGCCTGCGGATGATTGAGGCTGGCCAGCAACAGCACCGCACCGTGTTGGGCGATCAATGGATCATCCACGGGGCTGTGCGCCAGCCATTGCACCAGTTGGTGCTGCCGGGAATCCAGGGCCAGGCGTGCCGGTTGATCGAGCAGGCGGCGGCTGGCGTCGGCGTGTTCGCCCAGGGATTGCAGGAGCCAATGCTCCGTGGGCACATCCAGCACCAGGCAACGGCTGCCATCGCGACTGCCACAGGCGTGGTGGGCGGAGAAGGGCAGCACCATCACGCTGCTTTCGCGCACCTGGCTGCCACGGCCGTCGACTTCCAGGTCCAGGTGGCCGGACAGGCCGAACACCAACTGCGCATGGTCATGGCTGTGGGCGATGGGCGCTTCGAGGTAGTGGCGTAACGTGAGCGACGGTCTCATCGCGGTCTCCTGGGCGGCAGGGCGCCAGTCTACAACGCTTCGCGGCCGGCGGGCGCTGTCATCGGACTGACGCACGACTGTCATGGGCTATTAATCGCCAGGGCGCAAGCTCGCGAAAACAGCGTCGAGGGATGCCCATGACCAGTGCCGAGTTCACCAAGCCCAGCCGCAAGCAGCGGGTTCGTACCCTGTGGATTTCCGACGTGCACCTGGGCACCCGGGATTGCCAGGCCGAACACCTATCGCAGTTCCTCAAGGGCTACCACGCCGATAAGGTCTACCTGGTGGGCGATATCATCGACGGCTGGAAAATGCGCGGCGGCATGTATTGGCCCCAGGCCCATACCAACGTGATCCGTCGCCTGCTGACCATGGCCAAGCGCGGTACCGAGGTGATCTACGTCACCGGCAACCACGACGAGTTCCTGCGCCGCTACTCCAAGCTGATCCTGGGCAATATCCAGTTGGTGGATGAGGCGGTGCACGTGACGGCCGACGGTCGCCATCTGCTGGTGATCCACGGCGACCAGTTCGATGTGATCACCCGCTATCACCGTTGGCTGGCGTTCCTGGGCGACTCGGCCTACGAGTTCACACTCACCTTGAACCGCTGGTTGAACCACTGGCGCGCCCGCTACGGCTATGGCTACTGGTCTTTGTCGGCGTACCTGAAACACAAGGTCAAAACCGCCGTGAGCTTTATCAGCGATTTTGAAGAGGCCATCGCCCACGAAGTGACCCGGCGCGAGTTGCATGGCGTGGTGTGCGGGCATATCCACCATGCGGAGATTCGCAAGGTGGGCGAGGTGGATTACCTCAACTGCGGGGATTGGGTGGAGTCGTGCACGGCGTTGATCGAGCACTGGGACGGGAGCATCGAGTTGTATCGGTTGGCGGATGCCCAGGCGAAAGAAGCGCAGTTGAAAGCTGAGATGATCACAAACTGAAGGCCAACCACAGTCCAACTGTAGGAGCGAGCTTGCTCGCGAAAAACGTCAACGATAACGCGTGCAGCCTGAATAGGCGCGGTGCTTATGAGTTCTTCGCGAGCAAGCTCGCTCCTACGATTGGTTTTGTGTTTCTTCAGTTGGAGACGTCGGCGATGGCTTCGGCCAGAAGTGTCAGGCGTGTCGCATCAATACCCGCCACGTTGGCCCGCCCCGAACTGACCATATACACGCTGTGCTTCTCGCGCAGTTGCTTGACCTGCTCGGCACTCAAGCCGGTGTAGGAAAACATCCCGCGTTGCGCCCCAATGTGCGCAAACCGTTCCGATAGGCCATGGGGCGCCAACGCCTCCACCAGTCCGGAACGCAACTGCGCGATTCGCGCACGCATGGCTTCGACTTCCTCGCTCCACTGCTTTTTCAGCTCGGCATCCCCCAGGATGGTCGCGACCACCGCCGCACCATGGTCCGGCGGCGTCGACCACAGGTTGCGCGCGGTATTCGCCAGTTGGCTGCGTACATCCTTCAGCTTCTCGGCATCCGCCGCGCACACGATCAACGCGCCGACACGGTCGCGGTACAGGCCGAAGTTCTTCGAGCACGAACTGGTGATCAATACTTCCGGCAGTTCAGCCGCAAACAAGCGCACCGCCCAGGCGTCCTGCTCCAGGCCGTCGCCAAAGCCCTGGTAGGCGAAGTCGATCAGTGGCAGCAACTGGCGCTCACGCACGATGTGCAGTACCTGGCGCCAGTCATCCTGGGACAGGTCGAAGCCGGTCGGGTTATGGCAGCAGGCGTGCAGCAAGACCACGTCGCCCTTGGGCACGGTGGAGAGGGTTGCCAGCATCGCCGCCACATCCAGGCGGTTATCCGCGCCCACGTAGGGGTAATGGCTGACCCTGAGCCCGGCCTTGGCAAAGATGGTTTCGTGGATCGGCCAGGTCGGGTCGCTCAACCACACGCCACGGCCGGGCAGGTTGTGGGCGATAAAGTCGGCGCTCAGGCGCAGGGCGCCGGTGCCGCCTGGGGTCTGGGTCGCGCCGGCACGGTGTTCGCGCAGTAGGGCGGAGTCGGCGCCCAGCACCAGTTCGCTGATCAGTGTGCCGAAGGCTGCATCACCGTGGCCGCCGATATAGGTCTTGGTGGCCTGGGTGTCGACCAGGCGCTGTTCGGCGCGCTTCACCGAAGCGGGAATCGGCGTCAGGCCCTGGTCGTCCTTATAAACGCCCACGCCGAGGTCGAACTTGTGCGGGTTGGCGTCCTGGGCATACAGGTCCATCAAGCCGAGGATCGGGTCGCCGGGCACGCGGCCTATGGCATCGAAATGCATTACTTGCGGCCCTCGGCGTCCTTGGCCACTTCGTCGGTGCGCGCGGCCATGATGAAGTCGTTGCGGTGCAGGCCCTTGATGGAGTGGCTCCACCAGGTCACGGTGACCTTGCCCCACTCGGTGAGCAGGCCTGGGTGATGGCCTTCGGCTTCGGAGATTTCACCCATGGCGTTGGTAAAGGCCAGGGCGAACTTGAAGTTCTTGAACAGGAAAACCTTTTCCAGCTGCATCACGCCGTCGCGCACTTCGATGTTCCAGTCGGGGATCTGCTTGAGCAGCACCGGCAGTTCTTCATCGCTGACTTGCGGGGCATCGGCGCGGCAGGCTTCGCAGTGGGCTTGGTTCAAGGTGGTCATGTGGTGGTGTCCTGAATTCGAGTGTTTAAAAACGGTCGTCAGTGGCGTCACCCTAAAGCAACGCGGGGCCAGGGAACAGACTCACCTGGCCTTAAAAGCTGAGGCTCACGCGGCTTTGGGCTTGGGTGGGAACTTCGGCGCGTGCAAGCCCAACTGCATACCGTGCTCGACCATGCCCATGATGTCTTCCTGCGCCACTTCGAACAGGCGCTTGAGGTTGGGCAATACGAAATACAGCGGTTGCAGGATGTCGATGCGATACGGGGTGCGCATCGCTTCCAGCGGGTCGAAGGCTTGATGTTCAGGCTGGTCGGACAGGCAGTACACGCTTTCCTTGGGCGACGACAAAATCCCGCCACCGTAGATACGCCGGCCGTCGGGGGTATCCACCAGGCCGAACTCGATGGTCATCCAGTACAGGCGCGCCAGGTATACCCGTTGCTCCTTGCTGGCCGCCAGGCCGAGCTTGCCGTAGGTGTGGGTGAACTCGGCAAACCACGGGTTGGTCAGCAGCGGGCAGTGGCCAAAGATCTCGTGGAAAATATCCGGCTCTTGCAGGTAATCCAGTTCTTCGCGGGTACGAATAAAGGTCGCCACCGGAAACTGCTTGTTGGCGAGTAATTCGAAGAAGGTCTGGAAGGGGATCAGCGCCGGCACGCGAGCGACTTGCCAGCCGGTGGTCGCGGCCAGCACCTGGTTGATTTCACCCAGTTGCGGGATGCGATCCAAGGGCAGGCCGAGCTTGTCGATGCCGTCCAGGTACTCTTGGCACGCGCGGCCCTCGATCACTTTCAACTGGCGGGTGATCAGGGTGTTCCACACCGCGTGTTCTTCCGGCGGGTAGTGGATAAAACCTTGCGCATCGGGCTCGCGGGCCACGTAGTGCGTCTGCTTCATACGGCTCTCCTGCTAGGCATTCGTTCTTGTTATGTCCTGGGATGAGCCTATTGATACGCCGTGCGGGGCAAGATTCCATCGGCTTCAGCATCGGCCGTGTAGGAAAAATTACTGGTTTTCGTAAAGTATTCGTTACGATTGCTTGGCTCAATACGGTATTGGGCTGGGAAAAGCCCCCAAGCTGTCACATAATCTTGACGACTATCTGCGCCCAGCGACAAAAAGACGCGGCGCCTACCCACTTTTCGAGCCTTTTCATGCGTATCAAAGTGCACTGCCAGAACCGCATCGGCATCCTGCGGGACATCCTCAACCTGTTGGTGGAGTACGGCGTCAACGTCGCCAAGGGTGAGGTGGGTGGCGAGCATGGCAACGCCATTTACCTGTTCTGCCCAAACCTGGTGAACATGCAATTCCAGGCGCTGCGCCCGCAGTTCGAGGCGATTGCCGGGGTGTTTGGCGTTAAACGGGTAGGGCTGATGCCCAGTGAGCGTCGACATATGGAGCTCAATGCGCTGCTCGGTGCGCTTGAGTTTCCGGTGCTGTCCATCGACATGGGCGGCTCCATCGTCGCCGCCAACCGCGCGGCCGCGCAGTTGCTCGGGGTACGGGTGGACGAGGTGCCGGGCATTCCGTTGTCGCGCTACGCCGAGGATTTCGACTTGCCGGAACTGGTGCGCGCGAGTAAATCGCGGATCAATGGCCTGCGGGTCAAGGTCAAGGGTGACGTGTTCCTGGCGGATATCGCACCGCTGCAGTCCTCCGAACATGACGACAGCGAAGCCATGGCCGGTGCCGTGTTGACCCTGCACCGTGCCGACCGCGTGGGCGAGCGTATCTACAATGTGCGCAAACAGGAGCTGCGCGGTTTCGACAGTATCTTCCAAAGCTCCAAGGTCATGGCCGCCGTGGTGCGTGAAGCCCGGCGCATGGCGCCGTTGGATGCGCCTCTATTAATAGAAGGCGAAACCGGCACCGGCAAAGAGTTGTTGGCACGCGCTTGCCACCTGGCCAGCCCGCGCGGGCAATCGCCGTTGATGGCGCTGAACTGCGCTGGGCTGCCCGAGTCGATGGCCGAGACCGAATTGTTCGGCTACGGCCCCGGCGCTTTTGAAGGCGCGCGGGCCGAAGGCAAGCTCGGGCTGCTGGAGCTGACGTCAGGCGGTACGTTGTTTCTCGATGGTGTCGGGGAAATGAGCGCGCGCTTGCAGGTGAAATTGCTGCGCTTCCTGCAGGACGGCTGCTTTCGGCGCGTGGGCAGTGACGAAGAGGTGTACCTGGATGTGCGGGTGATCTGCGCCACCCAGGTGGACCTGTCCGAACTCTGCGCCCGTGGCGAATTCCGCCAGGACCTCTATCACCGCCTCAACGTGCTGTCCTTGCATATCCCGCCCCTGCGCGAATGCCTCGACGGCCTTGCTCCCCTGGTCGAGCACTTTCTCGACCAGGCCAGCCGGCAGATTGGCTGCCCGCTGCCCAGGCTGGCGCCTGCCGCCATGGACAAGCTCAGCCACTACCACTGGCCGGGGAATGTGCGGCAGCTGGAAAACGTGCTGTTCCAGGCGGTATCGCTGTGTGACGGCGGGACGGTCAAGGTCGAACACATCCGCCTGCCGGACTACGGCGTGCGCCAACCCCTTGGCGACTTTTCCCTGGAGGGCGGTTTGGAGGCGATCGTCGGACGCTTCGAGAAGGCGGTGCTGGAGAGCCTGTATGCCGAGCATCCCAGCAGCCGGCAGTTGGGGAAACGCCTGGGGGTGTCACACACCACCATCGCCAATAAGTTGCGTGATTACGAAATCCTCAAGTCCGACAAATAACCCAATGTGGGAGGGGGCTTGCCCCCGATAGCGGTGTGTCAGCTAAGAGTAATCTGGCTGACAGACTGCCATCGGGGGCAAGCCCCCTCCCACATTGATCTGCGCCGTTGCCGTAAGCGGCAGTAGTCCGCCGTTTTTTCGACTATCCCTCCATCCATATTTTTCAATACCTTCGCGCAAACCCCCGTCGTTGCTGGGCTTCGTCCTCTTTTAAAAAGTTGGTTCGCAAATTGCTTAAGCCTCATCAGTACAGCGGTGGGCGGCAAGCCTGCGTCAGAAAGAGGAAAGAGCGTGGACAAGTACCTTTATGTGGCAATGACCGGCGCCAGCCAGAATGCACTGGCGCAGAAGGCCCATGCCAACAACTTGGCGAACATTTCCACCAACGGTTTTCAACGTGACCTGGAACAGGCGCGTTCGATGCCGGTGTTCGGTGACAGCTTTCCGGCGCGTGCGTTTGCCATGACCGAACGTCCCGCTACCGACTTCAGCCCTGGCGCCATGATCGAGACCGGTCGCGACCTGGATGTGGCGGTGAACGGCAATGGCTGGATGGCGGTGCAAACCCCCGATGGCGGTGAAGCCTACGTGCGCAGTGCCAGCATGAACGTCGATGCGCTGGGTGTGCTGCGCGCCGGCAACGGCATGCCGATCATGGGCAACGGTGGCCCGATCGCCGTACCGCCGCAGCAGAAAGTCGAAGTGGGCGCCGACGGCACCATCAGCATCCGCGCCATGGGCGAAGGCCCGCGGGTGATGGCTGAAGTGGACCGCATCAAGCTGGTCCAGCCCGACCTCAAGAATATGAATAAAGGCCTGGATGGCACCATCCATACCAAGGATGGCCAGCCGGCCGTCGCCGATGCGAACGTCACGCTGACCTCGGGTTTCCTGCAGGCGAGCAACGTCAACGCGGTTGAAGAAATGACCGCGGTCCTGGCGCTTTCCAAGCAGTTCGAGTTGCACATCAAGATGATGAACAGCGCCAAGGAAGACGACCAGGCCATGACCCGCGTAATGGCGATGAGCTGATAGCCGCGTTATTGACCGACTACTAATTTTTGCAGCGCAGCGCCAACAAACAGGCGCACGAAGGAGAACAGCATGCTTCCGGCTCTATGGGTTGCCAAAACAGGTCTGTCCGCCCAGGACACCAACCTGACCACCATTTCCAACAACTTGGCCAACGTGTCGACCACGGGTTTCAAACGTGACCGCGCCGAGTTCCAGGACTTGCTCTACCAGATCAAACGCCAGCCAGGCGCCCAGTCGACCCAGGACAGCGAATTGCCGTCGGGCCTGCAACTGGGTACCGGTGTGAAGATCGTCGGCACCCAGAAGAACTTCAACGCCGGTAACCTGCAGCAGACCGGGCAGCCGCTGGACATGGCCATCAACGGTAAAGGGTTCTTCCAGATCCTGCAGCCGGATGGGACCACTTCCTACACCCGTGACGGTACCTTCCACCTGGACTCCAATGGCCAGATCGTGACGGCCAACGGTTTCGCCCTGGAACCGGCTATCGTCGTGCCGAACAACGCCCAGACCTTCACCGTCGGCAACGACGGCACCGTGTCGATCACCGTGGCCGGTAACCCGGCGTCGCAAGTGATCGGCAACCTGCAAACCGCCGACTTCATCAACCCGGCCGGCCTGCAGGCGATGGGTAACAACCTGTTCCTGGAAACCGCTTCCAGCGGCGCGCCGCAAATCGGCACCCCTGGCCTGAACGGTTTCGGCACCACGCTGCAAAGCACCCTGGAAACCTCCAACGTCAGCACCGTTGAAGAGATGGTCAACATGATCACCACTCAACGCGCCTACGAGATGAACTCCAAGGTGATCTCCACCGCCGACCAGATGCTTTCGTTCGTAACGCAGAATCTGTAATCAAGTCTATGGGGCGCTCCTGAGAGCACCTGCAACACCGTGAGGTAAGGGTCATGAATCGCTATGTTTCCGTTCTGGCATTGAGTGGGATTGCCGTGCTCGCGGGCTGTGTCGCCCCGACGCCAAAACCCAATGACCCGTACTACGCGCCGGTGTTGCCGCGCACCCCACTGCCGGCGGCGGCCAACAACGGTTCGATCTACCAAGCCGGTTTCGAACAGAACCTGTACAGCGACCGCAAGGCGTTCCGGGTCGGTGACATCATCACCATCACCCTGAACGAACGCACCCAGGCCAGCAAGAATGCCAACTCCCAGGTGGGCAAGAACAGCACCGCCAGCCTTGGTTTGAGTTCTCTGTTTGGCGCCGTGCCCAACGTCAATAACCCGTTGAGCGACGGTGACCTGACCTTGAACGCCGGCTACAGCGGCAGCCGCGCTACCGACGGCAAGAGTGCGGCGGGGCAGGGCAACAGCCTGACCGGCTCGATCACCGTGACGGTCGCTGACGTATTGCCCAACGGCATCATTGCCGTGCGCGGCGAGAAGTGGATGACCCTCAACACTGGTGACGAATTGGTGCGCATAGCCGGTATGGTCCGCGCCGATGATATTTCCACGGACAACACCGTGCCTTCCACGCGGATTGCCGATGCACGCATTACCTATTCCGGTACCGGTGCTTTTGCTGATGCGAGTCAGCCCGGTTGGCTCGACCGTTTCTTCCTCAGCCCGCTGTTCCCTTTCTAGGTGACTACTTTGAAATTCAAACAGCTGATGGCGGCCGCACTGTTGCTGAGCCTGAGCGCAGTCGCCCAGGCCGAACGCCTGAAAGACATCGCCAGCATCTCCGGCGTGCGTTCCAACCAGTTGATCGGCTACGGCCTGGTGGTGGGGCTCAACGGAACGGGTGACCAGACCACCCAGACCCCGTTCACCCTGCAAACCTTCAACAACATGCTCTCGCAGTTCGGCATCAAGGTGCCGGCGGGTTCGGGCAACGTGCAGTTGAAGAACGTCGCGGCGGTGTCGATCAGTGCCGACTTGCCGGCGTTTTCCAAGCCGGGCCAGGTGGTCGACATCACTGTGTCGTCCATCGGTAACTCCAAAAGCCTGCGTGGCGGCACCCTGCTGATGACGCCGCTGAAAGGTATCGACGGCAACGTCTACGCCATCGCCCAGGGCAACCTGGTGGTGGGCGGGTTTGACGCTGAAGGTCGCGACGGTTCGAAGATCACTGTCAACGTGCCGTCGGCCGGGCGTATCCCGGGTGGCGCCACGGTTGAACGCACCGTGCCGAGCGGTTTCAACCAGGGCAACAGCCTGACCTTGAACCTCAACCGTTCGGACTTCACCACCGCCAAGCGTGTAGTCGACAAGATCAACGACATGCTCGGCCCTGGCGTGGCCCAGGCCATCGACGGCGGCTCGATCCGCGTCACCGCGCCGCTGGACCCCAGCCAGCGTGTGGACTACCTGTCGATCCTGGAAAACCTCGAAGTCGATCCGGGCCAGGCGGTGGCCAAGGTCATCATCAATTCGCGCACCGGTACCATCGTGATCGGCCAGAACGTCAAGGTCTCGCCGGCGGCGGTGACCCACGGCAGCCTGACCGTGACCATCACCGAAGACCCGATCGTCAGCCAGCCTGGGCCGTTGTCCAATGGCCAGACGGCGGTGGTGCCACGCTCGCGAGTGAATGCCCAGCAAGAAGCCAAGCCGATGTTCAAGTTCGGCCCCGGCACGACGCTGGATGAGATTGTGCGTGCGGTGAACCAGGTGGGCGCAGCGCCAGGCGACTTGATGGCGATCCTCGAAGCGTTGAAGCAGGCCGGCGCGTTGCAAGCCGACCTGATCGTGATTTAAGGCCATGGCCATGGACATGCGTAACAGCGGCCTGACCAGCACGGCGGATTCGGGTTCGTATTCCGACTTGAATCGCCTGAACCAACTGAAGGTCGGCGACAAGAACAGCGAAGGCAACATGCGCAAGGTGGCGCAGGAGTTCGAGTCGCTGTTCTTGAGCGAGATGCTCAAGTCCATGCGCTCGGCCACCGAGGCCCTGGGCAAGGACAACCCGATGAACACCCCGGCCGCCAAGCAGTACCAGGAAATGTACGACCAGCAACTGGCGGTGTCGATGTCCCGCGAAGGCGGCGGTATCGGCCTGGCCGATGTGCTGATGCGCCAGATGCAGAAGAACAAGCCGGTGGACGCCCAGGCGGCCACCTTGCAGGGCCCGGCGGCGGCCGAGGCGGTCAAGAAAGTCGATGTGCCGACGCAAATTGCCGCCGGTACCCAGGCCGAGGGCCCGCTGGGGCGTTCCAATGGCCAGCGTCCACTGTGGGCCTATCGCGTGGCGGAGCCCCAGGCGGGCGCTGCAGCGGCCCATAGCAATGACATCGCACTGATGAACCAGCGCCGTATCGCCTTGCCGAGCAAGCTCACCGATCGCCTGCTCGCCGGTATCGTGCCGAGCACCGACACCACCACCGTTGCCCAGGCGGCGCCGTTGCGTAACAGCGCGGCCGCCGACAATGTGGTCAACAGCACGGCGCGCACGTTTGCCGTGCCGAGCGGGCGCATGCAGGTCTACGGCCGCGCCGTGGCCCAGCCGCCATTGGCACCGGTGAAGAAGGCGTTCAGCTCCCAGGATGAGTTTGTCGCGACCATGTTGCCGATGGCCAAGGCGGCGGCCGCGCGTATCGGTGTCGATCCGAAGTACCTGGTGGCCCAGGCCGCCCTGGAAACCGGTTGGGGCAAGTCGGTGATGCGCGCCGAGGATGGCAGCAGCAGCCACAACCTGTTCGGCATCAAGGCCGGCCAGAGCTGGCAGGGCGGCCAGGCCCGTGCAATCACCAGCGAGTTTCGTGATGGGGCGATGGTCAAGGAAACGGCGCAGTTCCGGTCCTACGATTCTTACCAGGACAGCTTCCATGACCTCGTGACATTGCTGCAAAGCAATGATCGCTATAAAGATGTTGTGAAATCGGCCGACAACCCGGAACAGTTTGTACGCGAGTTGCAAAAAGCCGGGTACGCCACGGACCCGGCCTACGCCAGCAAGATTTCGCAGATCGCAAAAACCATGAACAGTTACCAGAATTACGCTGCCGCGGGCGCGACCACTCATTTATAAGGTCTGAACCATGAGTTTGCTCAATATCGGGATGTCAGGGCTTAACGCCGCTCAAGGATCGTTGTCGGTCTTGAGTAACAACATCGCCAACGCCAATACCGCGGGTTATTCGCGTCAGCAGACCACCCAGAGCGCAAATGCGTCGAACCAGTATGGCGGCGTGTTCATCGGCAGCGGCACCACCCTGGCCGACGTGCGCCGGGTGTACAACGAATACCTGGACACCGCCTACCAGAACAGCACCTCGCTCAACAGCGATGCCAAGGCTTATCTTGATCAGGTCAGTGCCGTCGACAAGACTCTGTCGGACAAGACCACCGGTATGTCCGCCGTACTCAGTTCATTCTTCGCTGCTGTGCAGACCGCCTCGGCGAACCCCAACGATACCTCGGCCCGCCAGATCCTGCTCACGAACGCCCAGACGCTGAGCAACCGGTTCAACTCCATTTCCAGCCAGTTGAGCCAGCAGAAAGAGACCATTAACAGCCAGTTGTCCTCGATGAGCGATCAGGTCAACCAACTGACTTCGTCGATTGCCTCTCTCAACAAGCAGATCGCCCAGGTGCAGGGTTCGTCGAACACCACCCCGGCCAACCTGCTGGACTCGCGCGCCGAAGCCGTGCGTTCGCTCAATGAGCTGATCGGTGTGACCGCCACTGAGAAGAACGGCGTGTTCAGTGTCAGCACCGGTAGCGGCCAGTCCCTGGTGCTGGGTGATAAGTCCAACACCATTTCCGCCGTACCGAGCAAGAGCGACACCAGCCAGTACACGATCCAGCTCAATGCGGCCGGCGGTACGACGATGGACCTGGGCAACGTGATCAGCGGCGGTAGCATCGGCGGCCTGTTGCGCTATCGCAGCGACGCGTTGATTCCTGCGATCAATGATCTGGGGCGCATCGCGATTGCCACCGCCGATACGGTCAACAGCCAGTTGGGCCAGGGCCTGGACCTCAATGGCGAGTTCGGCGCCTCGATGTTCACCGACATCAACAACGCAGCCTCGGTTGCCCTGCGTAGCCTGGCTGCCCAAGGCAACCTGGGCGACGGTGCCCTGGGCGTGACGATCAAGGACAGCACTCAGCTGACCAACTTCGATTACAAGGTCAGCTTCAACGACGGCACCGACCTCAACAAGGTCACGGTACTGCGTTCCGACGGCAAGGCCATGGGCACCTATGACCTCAGTGCCACGCCGCCTCCGGTCATCGATGGCTTCACCCTGGCGGTCAAGAGCGGTACGGTGCAGGCCGGTGACAGCTTCAAGGTCAGCCCCACCGCCAACGGCGCCAAGGAAATCGGCACGGTCCTCAGCGACCCCAGCAAGATTGCCTTTGCCGCGCCGTTGCAGGGCGAGGCCAGCAAGACCAACCAGGGCACCGGCACCTTCACGCCGCCGACGCTCACCGTGCCCCTGGACATACAGGGTGGTGCCGATACGGCACAACTGCGTACCGGCATCGAATACTCGATGCCGGTGAAGATGGTTTTCGGTAAACCGGCGGCCGATGGCACCCAGCCTTATACGCTGAGTAACGCCCAGGGTGATCCCATCGGTTCCGGCACCATCATTCCGGGACAGGCCAATAAGATCAGCATCAGCGTGCCGATGCGTGATGCCAGCGGTGCCTTGGTGTCGCCAGCCAAGAACTTCAGTTTCGACACCACGGTGGGCGGTTCGCCGGCCAACGGCGACGGCACCTCGTTCTCGTTCAATGCCACCGGCAAGTCCGACAATCGCAACGCCCAGGCACTGCTCGACCTGCAGACCAAGGCAACCGTGGGCCTGGCGGCCGATGGCAGTGGCGGTACCAGCCTGGTGGGCGCCAACAGCAAGCTGGTCTCCACCGTGGGCGCCAAGGCCGCTTCGGCCGGCACTGACAACACCGCTACCGGTGCGCTGCTGGCCGCCAACAAGAACGCGCGCAACTCCGTATCCCAGGTGAACCTGGATGAAGAGGCGGGCGACATGATCAAGTTCCAGCAGTACTACACGGCGTCGTCGCAGATCATCAAGGCTGCGCAAGAAACCTTCAGCACGCTGATCAATAGTCTTTAAGGGAGTCTGGGACGATGCGCATTTCTACACAGCAGTATTACGACACCAGTGCCGTCAAGTATCAGAACAACTATTCCAGCGTTGTGAAGGCCCAGGAACAGGCGAGCTCCGGCGTGCGTGTACAGACCGCTTCGGATGATCCGGTTGCCGCCCAGCGCTTGCTGATGCTGCAACAGCAAAAAGACATGCTGGCCCAGTACAGCGGCAACATCACCAGCATTCAAAATACGCTGACGAACGAAGAAAGCGTGCTGGAGGCGATCAATACCACGATCCAGGCCGGCAGCCAGTTGGCGCTGCGTGCGGGTGGCGTGACCAGCGATGCTGACCGCAAGTCCATTGCGGTCGAGGTGGGCGCGCTTGAAAATCAGCTGTTGGGTTTGCTTAACAGCAAGGATGCGGCGGGCAACTATCTGTTCTCCGGTTCCAAGACCGACACGCCACCGTATTCGCGCAACAATGATGGTACTTATAGCTATCAAGGCGACGAAAACGAGCTGAGCCTGCAGGTTTCCGAGACGCTGAAGGTGCGCACCAGCGATACGGGCAAGACCATCCTGGAAGGCGCGGTCAACACCAGCCGCACCCAAGCCACCTACACGACGCCTGCAACGGTGGATGACCACAAGGTCGCGATCTCGGCAGGCCTGGTAACGTCGGGTATCGATTACACCAAGCAGTTTGCCGACGGCCAGCCCTATAAGGTGACCTTTACCAGTAGCACGCAGTACGTTGTGACCGACAAGGACAACAACGACATTACTTCGCAGCTTCCAGGTAATGGTACGTTCGACTCCACCAAGGAAGGCAGCGCCAGTATCAATGTACGCGGGGTCAAATTCGATATCACCGCAGACCTCACCGGCGTGGCCACCGGGCCGGATGCCGATGCGTTGGTTGCAGGGCGTGAGTTCACCCTGGCCGCCAAGCCGGACGCGTTCAATGTCTCTCGCACCGCAAGCAACACTTCGGCGGCGCAACTGACCAATGCCCGCGTCAGCAGTGCAGCCGACTACTCCAGTACGTTTCCCAACAGCGGCGTACTGATCAAGTTCGACGATGTCGACCCGACTGCTTATAAGGTGTATGCCCAGCCGTATACCCCCGACAGCAAGCCGATTGTCGATAATGGCGTGATCGTCAGCGGTACGCCGCCAGCCAAGGACACGATCACCGCCGCGGGTGTCACCTTCGAGTTGAGCGGTACGCCGAACACCGGCGATCAGTTTTCGGTCGGCAACACCACCCAGAAAACCCAGAATGCCCTCGACACCCTGAGCGAGCTGCGCCAGGCCCTGGAACAGCCGGCGGATGGTATTCCCGGTGCGCGGGTCAAGCTTCAGGACGCCCTGAACGCCGCGGTCAGTAACCTGACCAACTCGGCCGACCAGGTGGACAACGTGCGTGGCTCCATCGGTGCGCGACAGAATGCACTCACGGTGCAGTCCAGTGAAAACACCAGTGTCGGCCTGGCCAACAAGACCACGATGAGTGACCTGGCCAACATTGACATGGGCGAGGCAGCGATCAACCTGACCCTGCAGCAAACCATGCTGGAGGCCTCGCAGCTGGCTTTCGTGAAAGTCTCGCAGTTGAGCTTGTTCAACAAGATGTAAGTGGCGTCAAGTCAAGCGGCCCGCTCTGGAAACAGGGCGGGCCGTTGCCGTTTCTGGGACTTAATTGTTTGAAGGTTTTGCACAAAGCACACACAATTGAGTGACCTGTGAGTCATAAAGCGCATCTTCACTGTATCGTGTGAAAAGGATAAGTCGTCACAGGGTCCTTGCGGGGCGGCTTTCAGCGAGATTTTTATGGGGTTATCCCCTTTATTGTCAGCACTCCAGGCCACGTCTGGGGTGTTCTCCAGCTATTTAGTATTGGGAAGCCACAATGATTGGCATAAAAAGCATCGCCAGTTACGTGCCGGCAGACGGGATCGATAACTACGCCCAGGGTGCCAAGTTCGCCAAGGATGAAGAATTCATCATCGGCAAGATCGGTTCGGCGTTCCTGCCGCGCAAGGAAGCCGCGCAGGAAACCTCCGATCTGTGTGTCGAGGCGGTCAACGCTTTGTTTGCCAACAATCCGGATTTGAAGCGCGAGTCCATCGATGCGCTGATCGTCGTCACCCAGAACGGCGATGAAGAGGGTTTGCCCCATACGGCCGCGATCGTCCAGGACAAACTCGGCCTGCCCACCCACGTGGCGGCGTTTGATATTTCCCTGGGCTGCTCCGGCTACGTCTACGGCATCTACGCGATGAAGGGCTTCATGGAAGCCACCGGCCTGAAAAACGGCCTGTTGGTCACCGCCGACCCGTATTCGAAGATCGTCGACCCGGAAGACCGCAACACCACCATGCTGTTCGGCGATGCCGCCACCGCCACCTGGATGGGCGAAGACGCGCCGTGGTTGCTGGGCAAGTCCAAGTTCGGCACGGACGGTTCCGGCGCACCGCATCTCAAGGTCAGCGATGGCGTGTTCTTCATGAACGGTCGCCAGGTGTTCAACTTCGCCTTGCTCAAGGTGCCCGCGCATTTGCACGAGCTGCTCGACGAGTCGGACCTTGCGGCCGATGACATCGATGCGTTCTGCATTCATCAGGGCAGTGCGGCGATTGTCGACGCCGTGGCCCGGCGTTTCGAAGACGCGCCGGTGGAGAAGTTCATCAAGGACATGGTCGAGACCGGCAACACCGTGTCGTCGAGCATTCCGTTGCTGCTGGAAAAGCATGTGATGGACGCCACCTGGAAGCGCGTGGCAATCAGCGGTTTTGGCGTGGGCCTGTCGTGGGGATCGGCGATTCTCTATCGTCCGTGACGCTTCGATAGACTGCTTTCTGCGTAAAAGCAAACGCCGATGCTCGAAAGAGCATCGGCGTTTTTTATTTGGCGCCAGAAAACCCAATGAAATATGGGTTTTTAGCCGGCGTAAGCCCTTGAATTACAAGGGGTGGCACGGCGCCATTAAAAAAATCAAAAAAAATCCTCAAGCAACCGGCTACCACGACGATAACTATTACGTAGGTTCTCAGGCCACACCCGGCGGTTGCCAGGGCCGGAAGCCGCAGTATCCATCCAACGAGGATTTCGTCATGGCTTTAACAGTAAACACCAACATTGCTTCGATCACTACTCAGGGCAACCTGAACAAAGCCGGCGGCGCCCTGGCCACCTCCATGCAGCGCCTGTCTTCCGGCCTGCGTATCAACAGCGCTAAAGACGACGCAGCCGGCCTGCAGATCGCTAACCGCCTGACCAGCCAAATCAACGGCCTGGGCCAAGCTGTAAAAAACGTGAACGACGGTATCTCCATCGCTCAGACCGCTGAAGGCGCGATGCAGGCTTCGACCGACATCCTGCAAAAAATGCGTACCCTGGCTCTGTCTTCCGCGACTGGTTCCCTCAGCCCTGACGACCGTAAGTCGAACAACGACGAATACCAGGCTCTGACTTCGGAACTGACCCGTATCTCCAACACCACCACTTTCGGTGGCCAGAAGCTGCTGGACGGTTCGTACGGTACCAAGGCCATTCAGGTTGGCGCCAACGCTAACGAAACCATCAACCTGAGCCTGGAAAACGTTGCAGCCAACAACATTGGTTCGCAGCAGATCAAAACCAAGGCCATCGTGCCTAGCGCAACTGGCCTGGCTGGCGGCAGCATCACAGTAACCGGCAACGGCCAAAGCAAAGCCGTTACTTATGCAGCAGGCGCGTCGGCTAAAGACATTGCTTCCGGCCTGAACGGTTCGATCGGTGGCCTGACCGCTACCGCCAGCACCGAAGTCAAGCTGGAAGTGGGTGCCGCAACCCCGTCGAACTTCACTCTGGCTGTTGGTAACAGCGGCGCTGTGAGCTTCGTAGGCGTTACCGATCTGGCTGGCCTGGCTGACCAACTGAAGTCCAACGCTGCCAAGCTGGGTATCAGTGTCAACTACGACGAAGTTAACAAGAGCCTGTCGGTTAAGTCGGATTCCGGTGAAAACCTGTCGTTCGCTGGCGCTGATGCCAACGCTCAGACGAACATCCTGGTTGGCGCGAAAGATGGCGCTGGCGCATTCGCTACCCCGGCTGCTCTGGGTGCTGCTGCAATCGTTGTTACCGGTCAAGTCTCCCTCGACTCGGCTAAAGGCTACTCCTTGAGCGACGCCGGTACCGGTGTTTCGGACTTGTTCTCGGCTGCTACCGTTTCGTCGACCAAAACCTCCATCGCCCAAACCGACGTGACCGACGCTACCAACGCTCAAAACGCCCTGGCTGTTATCGACAAGGCCATCGGCACCATCGACGGCGTTCGTTCGGGCCTGGGTGCTACCCAGAACCGTCTGACTACCACTGCAGACAACCTGCAGAACATTCAGAAGAACTCCACCGCTGCACGTTCCACCGTTCAGGACGTCGACTTCGCTTCCGAAACCGCCGAACTGACCAAGCAACAAACCCTGCAGTCGGCTTCTACCGCGATCCTGTCGCAGGCTAACCAGCTGCCATCCGCTGTACTGAAGCTGCTTCAGTAATCCCAGCGCTTGGTAACTAACGGAAGGGCGCGTCTACGTGCCCTTCCGTTTTTTCGGTTTAGAGGAGATTGGACATGGACATGAGTGTAAAGCTGAACCAGTCTTATCCGCCGGTTGCACCTCAAAGCGCACCTGCCAAGGTAGTGACTGACAACGGTGTCAAGAATGTCCAGGCAACGCCCGCGACCAGCCAAGAGCCCGCACGCGCCGACCTGGAAAAAGCAGTAACCGATATTCGTGATTTCGTTCAGGCTACCCAGCGTAGCCTGGACTTTTCCATTGATGACTCCACCCACCGCGTGGTGGTCAAGGTCATCAATACCGACAATGGTGAAGTGATTCGCCAGATTCCGTCGGAAACAGCCTTGAAGCTGGCACAGAACCTCAGCAGCGCAAGCAACTTGTTGTTTGACGACAAGGCCTGAGCTGGCATGAAACTTGTTGCTGTCTGGTCTTGAGGCGTAATAAGTCAAGATAACGGCAGCCACCGAACAGGAGATAGATGATGGCGGGTTCAACGGTAAGTGGTATCGGTTCGAACATCGATACGCAAGCGATCGTGACATCCTTGGTCAACGCCGAAAAGGTGCCCAAGCAAACGCAGATCAATACCGCGTCTGCGAAGGCGACCACCACGCTGTCTTCGATCGGCAAGGTTCAGGCCGCGCTGGATGCGTTTCGCAGTGCCTTGGACACCATGGCCAAGGACAGCAGTTTCACCGGCTTGACCGGTTCGTCCTCGGATGAAAAGACCGCGACCATGACGGCCAGCAACACGGCCTCGAACGGCAGCTTCCGGCTGGTCGTCGATCAGTTGGCCCAAGCGTCCAAGCTGTCGAGCAAGAACTTCAGCGGTGGCACCTCGACGGTAGTCAACGCGACGGACAAGCCGACGACGCTGACCATCAGTCAATCGGGCAAGTCATACGACCTCAATGTTCCCGCGGGTGCGACCCTGCAGCAGGTGCGTGACTCGATCAATACCCAGTTTGGTACTTCGGGGCTGAGCGCCAACATTCAAACCGACTCCAACGGTTCGCGATTGATCCTGACCTCTACCACCATGGGGACCGGCTCGGACCTTACACTCTCTGGCACTTCGGGCCTCGATGTGGGTGCCACGGTCGTCGATCCGCCCAAGGATGCGCTCTACAGCATCGATGGGGTTGCGTCTGTGTCCAAGTCCAACACCATCACAGGCGCTCTTAGCGGGGTGGATATCAAGCTGGTAGCTGCGTCGACTTACAAGACCAATTCCACCGTCGATAAAAACGTAACGCTCATCACCGTCAGCACCAACAACACCGCACTCAAGTCCGGGGTCAAGGGTTTCATTGATACCTACAACGCCCTGATCACTGCCATGAACGCCGAAACCAAGGTCACCACGAACCTGGACGGCAGCACTACAGCGGCAGCGTTGACCGGCGACTCGACCATGCGTTCGTTGCAGAGCGCTATCCGCAATGAGTTCAACGCGCTGTCGGGCACCGGTGCGTTCAAGTCCCTGGCGCAGTTCGGCGTGACCACCAGTTCGAGCACGGGTCTGCTGGCGATCGATGACAAGAAGTGGGACGCGGCGGTTAAAACCAACGGCGCCGACATCAACAGCATGTTCAGCGGTAAGGACGGCATGCTGGCACGGATGAAAAGCGCCACGGATGACTTTGCCAAATCCACTACCGGCATTCTGGCGACCCGCTCGACGTCCTTGTCCGACACGCTCAAGGACCTGACCAAGCAGCAGTCGACGCTGGACGAGCGCATGACCCTGCTCACCAGCAGCCTGTCGGCCAAGTACAACGCCATGGACACCCTGGTCGCCCAGTTGCGCCAGCAAAGCACCAGCGTGATGACCACGCTCAATGCCTTGAACAATCCAAAGACCAATACTTGATCCCCTGCCGAACAAAAAAAGGCCAGGCAATCTGCCTGGCCTTTTTTATCGCGGGACGACGGGGGCTAAAGCTTTTTGCAAACCCGTCGACATATTGGTTACTAGAATCCTTTTCGCTGTCGCCTGTCACGAGGTAGAAACATGAATCCCATGAGAGCCCTTCGCCAATACCAGAAGGTCAATTCCCATGCCCAGATCTCTGAAGCCAGCCCGCATCGCCTGGTGCAGATGCTGATGGAGGGCGGCCTGGACCGCATGGCTCAGGCCAAGGGTGCGCTGGCTCGTGGCGACATCGCCCAGAAGGGCCTGATGCTGGGCAAGGCCATCGATATCGTGATCGGCCTGCGCGACGGCCTGAATGCTGAAAAGAGTGACAACCCGGCTTACGTCCAGCAGTTGGAAAGTCTGTATGCGTACATGACTAACCGCCTGATGGAAGCGAACCTGCATAACGATGCCGACATGATCGACGAAGTCGCCCGTTTGCTGATTACCGTGAAAGAAGGCTGGGATGCCATCGCCGCGCCACAGGCTGCAACCGAGTAAGGCGCAGCAAAGAAGGGCCTGAGGGCCTTGAGGAATACGTCATGAGCCAAGCACTGCAACGCATTGATGAAACCCGTGAAGCGCTGATCGGCGCGCTGGCAGACCGTAACTGGGACGCCATTGGCGAGCTGGACATGGGCTGTCGCAACGTGATCGACGAGGTGCTCAGCGAAGCGCCGGTGGATGAGGATGCGTTGCGTGAAAAGCTTGAGAGCCTGTTGGCGGTATACCAGCAGTTGCTTGAGGTGACGACGGGCGAGCGCCAGGCGATTTTTGAAGAGATGTCGCAGATCAACCAAGCGAAGAACGCGTCAAAGGTTTACCATTTGTTCGGCTGAACAGACGCAGTTAATCCGAACGGCGCGTCATAAATTTGACCGTGCCAGCTTTTTTGACTTAACTAGTGCTGTTTTCAGATTTCAGACGTCTATAAAGTAAGAAGTCTTACGGCCGTCTCGATTGCCCTTACACTGGGCAGAGCGTTTTACTAGGGAAGTTGCTATTGCATGTGGCGTGAAACCAAAATTCTGCTGATCGATGACGATAGCGTCCGCCGCCGCGATTTAGCGGTGATTTTGAATTTTCTTGGCGAAGAAAATCTGCCCTGCGGCAGCCATGACTGGCAGCAGGTAGTCAGCTCATTGTCATCGAGCCGTGAAGTCATTTGTGTGCTGATCGGGACGGTAAACGCTCCTGGCGCTGTTTTGGGCTTGTTAAAGACACTGTCAACCTGGGATGAGTTCCTTCCGGTGTTGCTAATAGGCGATATTTCTTCTGTCGACCTGCCCGAAGACCAGCGCCGTCGTGTGCTTTCCACCCTGGAAATGCCGCCCAGCTACAGCAAATTGCTCGATTCCCTGCACCGTGCCCAGGTCTATCGCGAGATGTACGACCAGGCCCGCGAGCGCGGTCGCCACCGCGAGCCCAACCTGTTCCGCAGCCTCGTCGGCACCAGCCGCGCCATCCAGCACGTGCGCCAGATGATGCAGCAGGTGGCCGATACCGACGCCAGCGTGCTGATCCTCGGCGAGTCGGGCACCGGCAAGGAAGTGGTCGCGCGCAACCTGCACTATCACTCCAAGCGCCGCGACGGGCCTTTTGTGCCGGTCAACTGCGGAGCGATCCCGGCAGAGCTGCTTGAAAGCGAACTATTCGGTCACGAGAAGGGCGCCTTTACCGGGGCGATCACCAGCCGTGCCGGGCGTTTCGAGCTGGCCAACGGCGGCACCCTGTTCCTCGACGAAATCGGCGACATGCCGCTGCCGATGCAGGTCAAGCTGCTGCGCGTCTTGCAGGAGCGCACCTTCGAGCGCGTGGGCAGCAACAAGACCCAGAGCGTCGACGTGCGCATCATCGCCGCGACCCACAAGAACCTCGAAAGCATGATCGAGGTCGGCAGTTTCCGCGAAGACCTGTACTACCGCCTCAACGTATTCCCGATCGAGATGGCCCCGCTGCGTGAGCGCGTGGAGGACATCCCGTTGCTGATGAACGAACTGATCTCGCGCATGGAGCACGAAAAGCGCGGTTCGATCCGCTTCAACTCGGCCGCGATCATGTCCCTGTGCCGCCACGGCTGGCCGGGCAACGTCCGTGAACTGGCCAACCTGGTGGAGCGCATGGCGATCATGCATCCCTACGGTGTGATCGGCGTGGTCGAGTTGCCGAAGAAGTTCCGCTATGTCGACGACGAAGACGAGCAACTGGTCGACAGCCTGCGCAGCGACATGGAAGAACGGGTTGCCATCAACGGCCACACCCCGGACTTCGGCTCCACCGCCATGCTGCCGCCCGAAGGGCTGGACTTGAAAGACTACCTCGGTAACCTCGAGCAGGGGCTGATCCAGCAGGCCCTGGACGACGCCAACGGCATCGTCGCCCGTGCCGCCGAGCGCCTGCGCATCCGTCGAACCACCCTGGTGGAGAAGATGCGCAAGTACGGAATGAGCCGCAAAGAAGGTGATGAACAGGCAGATGATTGACGCCTGTTTTCCAATCCGCTGATATTTCAGCGGTTTTTTTTCGGCACAACTATTGCTACAGCCCTCGCAACGTTCCGTTTAACTGACGGTCAGCCAAGCGAGAGAGCATCATGCCCCACGCCGCCCAACTATCTTCGGCCCCTGCCATCCAGGGGCTGGTTCCGCCTGTCGAGCCGCCGACCCGCCAGGGTCTTGAGCAGGCGTTCTCGCAGTTCAGCCAGATGTCGAGCCAGCTGACCGACTCCTACAGCCTGCTGGAAGCCCGGGTCTCCGAGCTGAAAGGCGAACTGGCGGTAGTCAGCGCCCAGCGCATGGAAGAGTTGGCCGAAAAAGAGCGCCTGGCCAACCGTTTGCAAAACCTGTTGTCGCTGTTGCCCGGTGGCGTGATCGTCATCGATGAAGAAGGCCGCGTGCGTGAAGCCAACCCGGCGGCCTGCGACATGCTCGGCCTGCCGCTGGAAGGCGAGCTGTGGCGCCATGTCATCACCCGCTGCTTTGCGCCGCGTGAGGACGATGGCCACGAAATCTCCCTGAAGGACGGGCGCCGCCTGTCCATCGCCACCCGTTCCCTGGATGCGGAGCCGGGCCAGTTGGTGCTGCTTAACGACCTGACTGAAACCCGTCATCTGCAAGACCAGTTGGCGCGCCATGAGCGTTTGTCCTCGTTGGGGCGGATGGTCGCTTCGTTGGCGCATCAGATCCGTACGCCGTTGTCGGCCGCGTTGATCTACGCCAGTCATTTGACTGATGAGCAATTGCCCGCCGCCACGCACCAGCGCTTTGCCGGGCGCCTGAAGGAGCGTCTGCATGAGTTGGAGCACCAGGTCCGCGACATGCTGGTGTTTGCCCGCGGCGAATTGCCGCTGACCGACCGCGTGACGCCGGCCCAGCTGATGCAGGCCCTGCAAGCGGCGGCCGCTGCCCATATCCAGGACGTGCACGTGCGTTGGCAGTGCGACAGTCACCTCGGCGAGCTGCTCTGCAACCGCGACACCTTGGTGGGCTCGCTGCTCAACCTGATCGAAAACGCCACCCAGGCCAGCGGCCCCGGCGCGCGGCTCAAGGTGCACCTGTACAACCGCGAGCAAACCCTGCGCCTGTGCATCAGCGACAGCGGCAGCGGTATCGACCCGGTGGTGCTCAAGCGCCTGGGTGAACCCTTTTTCACCACCAAGACCAACGGTACCGGCCTGGGCCTGACCGTGGTCAAGGCGGTGGCGCGTGCCCATCAGGGAGAATTGCAGCTGCATTCCCGCGTTGGGCGTGGCACCTGTGCATTGATGACCTTGCCGCTGTTTTCATGCGCGGCAAGCGCGGAGTAAGGATATGGCTATCAAGGTTTTGTTGGTGGAAGACGATCGCGCCCTGCGTGAAGCATTGGCTGACACGCTGTTGTTGGCGGGCCATGACTATCGGGCGGTCGGTTCTGCCGAGGACGCCTTGGACGCGGTGGAGCAGGAAGCCTTCAGCCTGGTGGTCAGCGACGTGAACATGCCCGGCATGGACGGCCATCAGTTGCTCGGTCTCTTGCGTGCGCGTCAGCCGCAACTGCCGGTGCTGCTGATGACCGCCCATGGTGCGGTGGAGCGTGCCGTGGACGCGATGCGCCAGGGCGCTGCGGATTACCTGGTCAAGCCCTTCGAGCCTAAAGCCCTGATCGAACTGGTGGCGCGCCACGCCCTGGGGGTGATCCCGGCCAACGAAGGCGAGGGCCCGATCGCCTTCGAACCGGCCAGTGCACAATTGCTTGAGTTGGCGGCCCGCGTGGCGCGCAGTGATTCTACCGTGCTGATCTCCGGCGAGTCCGGCACCGGTAAAGAGGTGCTGGCGCGTTATATCCACCAGCAGTCGACCCGCGCCCAGCAACCGTTTATCGCCATCAACTGCGCGGCGATCCCCGACAACATGCTTGAGGCCACCCTGTTCGGTCATGAGAAAGGTTCGTTCACCGGTGCCATCGCGGCCCAGGCGGGCAAGTTCGAACAGGCCGATGGCGGCACCATTTTGCTGGATGAAATCTCGGAAATGCCCCTGGGCCTGCAAGCCAAGTTGCTGCGGGTGCTGCAAGAGCGGGAAGTGGAGCGGGTTGGCGCGCGCAAGCCGATCCAGTTGGACATCCGTGTGGTCGCCACCACCAACCGGGACCTCGCCGGCGAAGTGGCGGCGGGGCGCTTCCGGGAAGACCTGTTCTATCGGCTTTCGGTGTTCCCCCTGGCCTGGCGCCCGCTGCGTGAACGCCCGGCAGATATCATTCCGCTGGCCGAGCGCCTGCTGAACAACCACGTCAAAAAAATGAAGCACGCCCAGGCGCGGCTGTCGGCGCAAGCCCAGGCCTGCCTGGTGAGTTATCCATGGCCCGGCAACGTGCGGGAATTAGATAACGCCATCCAGCGCGCCCTGATCCTGCAGCAAGGCGGCTTGATCCAGCCCCAGGATTTCTGCCTGGCCATGGGCAGTGGTGCGGCGCCATTGCCCTCGTTGGCGCCTGCGCCGGTGGTTGCAGAGGCTGAGTCTGCCGGTGCCCTGGGCGACGACCTGCGTCGCCGCGAATTCCAGATGATCATCGACACCCTGCGCGCCGAGCGCGGCCGACGCAAAGAGGCCGCGGAGCGCCTGGGCATCAGCCCGCGCACCCTGCGCTACAAGCTGGCGCAGATGCGTGACGCCGGAATGGATGTGGAAGCGTATCTATTCGCCACGTAACCGGTAAGAAGGTCGACAAGGTTTGTCGCCTTTTCTTACGAGTTGATGCGGATCTGGCACCCTTGTTGCTACCTCCCCTAGTAATCGCTGCGTAGTGTCAAAAAATTGCAGGTTGGAGAGAGAAGGTCATGAGCCAGGGTATTGAGTTCAATCGGTTGATGTTGGACATGCGCGCCATGCAGATGGATGCCATGGCTCAACCGAAATCCGTCGCGCCAGCGCCGGAATTGGGCCAAAGCAGCTTCGCCGACATGCTCGGCCAGGCCATCAACAAAGTCAGTGACACCCAGCAAGCTTCCAGCCAGTTGGCCACTGCGTTCGAAATCGGCAAAAGCGGCGTGGACCTCACCGATGTGATGGTCGCCTCGCAAAAGGCCAGCGTCTCCTTCCAGGCCCTGACCCAAGTGCGTAACAAGCTGGTTCAGGCCTATCAAGACATCATGCAGATGCCGGTTTAAGGGCGAGATTTAAGTCATGGCAGAAGCAGTCTCCGACAACGTACCCGCCAAGACAGACGGCAAGCCGCCGCTGTTTGGCCTGTCGTTCCTGGAAAACCTCTCGGAAATGACCATGCTGCGTCAGGTGGGCCTGATGGTCGGCCTGGCTGCCAGCGTGGCGATTGGTTTTGCCGTAGTGCTGTGGTCGCAGCAACCCGATTACCGGCCGTTGTACGGCAGCCTGGCGGGCATGGATTCCAAGCAGATCATGGAAACCCTCGCCGCCGCCGACATCGCCTACACCGTGGAGCCCAACTCCGGCGCCTTGTTGGTCAAGGCCGACGATGTGGCCCGTGCGCGCATGAAGCTGGCCGCCGCCGGCGTGACCCCGTCCGACAGCAATATCGGTTTCGAGATCCTCGACAAGGACCAGGGCCTGGGGACCAGCCAGTTCATGGAAGCCACCCGCTACCGTCGTGGCCTTGAAGGCGAGCTGGCGCGCACCATTTCCAGCCTCAACAACGTCAAGGGTGCCCGCGTGCACCTGGCGATCCCGAAAAGCTCGGTGTTTGTGCGCGACGAGCGCAAGCCAAGTGCTTCGGTCCTGGTCGAACTGTTTTCCGGCCGCTCCCTGGAGCCTGGCCAGGTCCTGGCGATCATCAACCTGGTGGCCACTAGCGTTCCCGAACTGAGCAAGTCGCAGATCACCGTGGTCGACCAGAAGGGCAACCTGCTGTCCGACATGGCCGAAAACTCCGCGCTGACCCAGGCCGGCAAGCAGTTCGACTACAGCCGCCGCATGGAAAGCATGCTCACCCAGCGTGTGCACAACATCCTGCAACCGGTGCTCGGCAATGACCGCTACAAGGCGGAAGTGTCTGCCGACGTGGACTTCAGCGCCGTCGAGTCGACCTCCGAGCAGTTCAACCCGGACCAGCCGGCCCTGCGCAGTGAGCAATCGACCAGCGAACAACGTACCGCCAGCAATGGCCCGCAAGGTGTGCCGGGTGCCCTGAGCAACCAGCCGCCGGCCCCGGCCTCGGCGCCGCAAACCACCGGTGGCGCCGCAGCCACCGCTGGCGCGATCCAGCCTGGCCAGCCACTGTTGGATGCCAACGGCCAGCAGATCATGGACCCGGCCACCGGCCAGCCGATGCTCGCGCCGTACCCGGCGGACAAGCGTAACCAGTCCACCAAGAACTTCGAACTCGACCGTTCCATCAGCCACACCAAGCAGCAGCAGGGTCGCGTCAATCGCCTGTCGGTGTCGGTGGTGGTGGATGACCAGGTCAAGGTCAACGCCGCTGACGGTGCCGTAACACGTGCACCGTGGAGCGC
Source organism: Pseudomonas sp. 8 R 14 (assembly GCF_900005955.1). Lineage (NCBI taxonomy): Bacteria > Pseudomonadati > Pseudomonadota > Gammaproteobacteria > Pseudomonadales > Pseudomonadaceae > Pseudomonas > Pseudomonas sp. 8 R 14. Next base: position 72,971 of record NZ_CVTH01000041.1, read on the forward strand.
CGACGAATTGGCGCGCTTCACACGCCTGGTGCAGGACGCCGTTGGTTTTGACGCCAGTCGGGGTGACAGCGTCAGCGTAATCAACATGCCGTTCTCCGCCGAGCGTGGCGAAGTGATCGCCGAAGCGGCGTTCTACACCCAGCCGTGGTTCTGGGACATCGTCAAGCAAGTGCTGGGTGTGTTGTTCATCCTGGTGCTGGTGTTCGGTGTGCTGCGCCCGGTGCTCAACAACATCACCGGCAACGGCAAGAAACAACTGGCGGCCTTCGGTGGCAGCGATGTCGAATTGGGTGGCATGGGCGGCCTGGACGGCGAACTGGCCAACGACCGCGTCAGCCTCGGCGGCCCGCAAAGCATTCTGTTGCCGAGCCCGAGCGAAGGCTATGACGCTCAGTTGAACGCAATCAAAAGTCTGGTAGCAGAAGACCCGGGCCGTGTGGCCCAGGTCGTGAAAGAGTGGATTAACGCAGATGAGTGATCGAGCCGCTGTTGCCAAGCTCTCCCGGGTCGACAAAGCCGCAGTCCTGCTGCTGTCCCTGGGGGAAACCGACGCCGCCCAAGTGCTGCGCCACATGGGCCCCAAAGAGGTCCAGCGGGTGGGCGTGGCCATGGCGCAAATGCGCAATGTGCACCGCGAGCAAGTCGAGCAGGTGATGAGCGAGTTCGTCGAGATCGTCGGCGACCAGACCAGCCTGGGCGTCGGCTCCGACAGCTACATCCGCAAGATGCTCACCTCGGCCCTGGGCGAAGACAAGGCCAACGGCCTGATCGACCGCATCCTGCTGGGCGGCAACACCAGTGGCCTGGACAGCCTCAAGTGGATGGAGCCGCGCGCGGTCGCCGACGTGATTCGCTACGAGCACCCGCAGATCCAGGCAATCGTGGTGGCCTACCTCGACCCGGACCAGGCCGGTGAAGTGCTTGGCCATTTCGACCATAAGGTGCGCCTGGACATCATCCTGCGCGTGTCGTCGCTGAACACCGTGCAGCCGGCGGCCCTGAAGGAACTCAACACGATTCTCGAGAAACAGTTCTCGGGCAACTCGAACGCCTCGCGCACTACCCTGGGTGGTATCAAGCGCGCGGCCGACATCATGAACTTCCTCGACAGCTCGGTCGAAGGCCAGTTGATGGACTCGATCCGCGAGATCGACGACACCCTGTCCGGCCAGATCGAAGACCTCATGTTCGTATTCAACAACCTCTCCGATGTCGACGACCGTGGCATCCAGGCGTTGCTGCGCGAAGTGTCCTCCGACGTGCTGGTACTGGCCCTCAAGGGCTCGGACGAAGGCGTCAAGGAGAAGATCTTCAAGAACATGTCCAAGCGTGCCTCCGAGCTGTTGCGCGACGACCTGGAAGCCAAGGGGCCAGTGCGCGTCAGCGACGTGGAAACCGCCCAGAAAGAAATCCTCACCATTGCCCGCCGTATGGCCGAAGCCGGAGAAATCGTTCTCGGTGGGAAGGGCGGCGAAGAAATGATCTAAGGCGCTCTCCATGTCGAACAAAGATGAGGCGCCCAGCGATCTGATTCGCGCACGGGACGTCGGTGGGTTCGACATCTGGTCGTTGCCCAGCTTCGATCCGCATGTGCCCGAGCCCGAGCCGGAACCGGTTGAAGAGCCGCCGGTGGAAATGGAAGAAGTGCCGCTGGAGGAAGTCCAGCCACTGACCCTGGAAGAGTTGGAAAGCATCCGTCAGGAGGCCTACAACGAAGGCTTTGCCGCTGGCGAGAAAGACGGTTTTCGCAGCACCACCCTCAAGGTGCGCCAGGAAGCCGAGGCGGCGCTGAGCGTCAAGCTGGCCAGCCTGGAGCGCCTGATGGGCAACCTGTTCGCGCCCATCGCCGAGCAGGATTCGCAAATCGAAAAAGCCATGGTCGGCCTGGTACAGCACATCGCCCGCCAGGTGATTCAGCGCGAACTGGTGCTGGATTCCAGCCAGATCGAAAGCGTGATGCGCGAAGCCCTCAAGTTGCTGCCCCTGGGCGTCGGCAATGTGCGGCTGTACATCAACCCGCAGGACTTCGAACAGGTCAAAGCGATGCGCGAGCGCCATGAAGAAACCTGGCGCATCGTCGAAGATGCGGCGCTGCAGCCCGGCGGTTGCCGGGTCGAGACCGAGCACAGCCGCATCGATGCCACGGTGGAAACCCGCATCAGCCAGATCATGGCCAAGCTGCTTGATCAACAACACGAGCAGGCGCTGAACCCGGCCGAGCCGGACCTGAACGTGGACCTGGACGCCCCCGATGCGCCTTGATCGCACCAGCTTCGCCAAGCGCCTGGGCGGCTATGCCGAGGCCACCGAATTGCCCGGCCAGCCAATCCTCGAAGGGCGTCTGTTGCGCATGGTCGGCCTGACCCTCGAAGCCGAGGGCCTGCGCGCCGCCATGGGCAGCCGTTGCATGGTGATCAACGACGACAGCTACCATCCGGTGCAGGTCGAAGCCGAAGTGATGGGTTTTTCCGGCAACAAGATTTTCCTCATGCCCGTCGGCAGCCTGGCCGGCATCGCCCCCGGCGCCCGCGTGGTGCCCCTGGCCGACACCGGCCGCCTGCCCATGGGCATGAGCATGCTCGGCCGGGTGCTGGACGGCGCCGGTCGCGCACTGGACGGCAAGGGCGGCATGAAAGCCGAAGACTGGGTGCCGATGGACGGCCCCACCATCAACCCGCTCAACCGCAACCCCATCAGCGTGCCGCTGGACGTGGGGATTCGCAGCATCAACGGTTTATTGACGGTCGGCCGTGGCCAGCGTCTGGGCCTGTTCGCGGGTACGGGTGTGGGTAAGTCGGTGTTGCTCGGCATGATGACGCGCTTTACCGAGGCCGACATCATCGTGGTGGGCCTGATCGGCGAGCGGGGCCGCGAGGTGAAGGAGTTCATCGAACACAGCCTCGGCGAAGAAGGCCTCAAGCGTTCGGTGGTGGTCGCATCCCCAGCGGACGATGCACCGTTGATGCGTCTGCGCGCGGCCATGTACTGCACGCGCATTGCCGAATATTTTCGCGACAAGGGCAAGAACGTCCTGTTGCTGATGGACTCGCTCACCCGTTTCGCCCAAGCCCAGCGGGAAATCGCCCTGGCCATCGGCGAGCCCCCGGCCACCAAGGGCTACCCGCCGTCGGTGTTCGCCAAGCTGCCCAAGCTGGTGGAGCGCGCCGGTAATGCCGAGGCCGGTGGCGGCTCGATCACCGCGTTCTACACCGTATTGTCCGAAGGCGATGACCAGCAGGATCCCATCGCCGACTCGGCGCGGGGCGTGCTCGACGGCCACATCGTGCTGTCGCGGCGTCTGGCCGAGGAGGGGCACTACCCGGCCATCGACATCGAAGCGTCCATCAGCCGGGTCATGCCGGCAGTGGTCACGCCGGAGCATATGGCCCGCGCGCAGCAGTTCAAGCAGCTGTGGTCGCGTTATCAACAGAGCCGCGACTTGATCAGCGTCGGCGCCTATGTGGCCGGCGGCGACCGCGACACCGACCTGGCGATCGCCCTGCAACCGCAGTTGGTGACTTACTTGCGCCAGGGCCTCAACGACAAGATCAGCATGGGTGAAAGCGAAGCGCACCTGGGTTCGATCTTCGCCCCTGCGCCGGGCGGCTAAGCCATGGCCAACAGCCGCGCTGCGCGCCTGGCCCCGGTGGTCGACATGGCCGAAAAAGCCGAGAAAACCGCGGTCCAGCGCCTGGGGTATTTCCAGGGCCAGGTGCGTTTGGCGGAAAGCAAGCTGGGCGACCTGGAGCGCTTTCGTGGCGAGTACCAGCAGCAATGGATCGAACGCGGCACGCAAGGTGTGTCGGGGCAATGGCTGATGGGTTACCAGGGCTTTCTCAATCAGCTCGAGACGGCCGTCGGCCAGCAGCGCCAAAGCCTGGCCTGGCACCAGAACAACCTCGACAAGGCCCGCGAGAGCTGGCAGCAAGCCTTCGCCCGCGTCGAGGGCCTGCGCAAACTGGTGCAGCGCTACATCGACGAAGCGCGGGCATTGGAAGACAAGCGCGAGCAGAAATTGCTCGACGAATTGTCCCAGCGCCTGCCGCGCCAATCACAATACTGACGGTTGCCCGCCTGCCACATTTGGTCTGTCGTGTTGCTGGTATCCCATTCGCCTGCTACACCTTGTGTCTATGCCTATGACAAGGAAGCAGTCGCATGTCAATCGAGTCAGAAGTATCCCTGGACGGGAAGAAGTTGACGATCGCAATCAAGGGTCGGTTCGATTTCAGCAGCCACCAGGCGTTTCGTGAGGCTTACGAGCGTTTCTACAAGGTGCCTGAGTCGTATGTGGTCGATCTGAAGGAAACCACTTATATGGACAGTTCGGCCCTGGGCATGCTCCTGCTGTTGAGGGACCATGCCGGCGGCGAGGAGTCGGAGGTCCAGGTGATCAACACCAACTCCGATGTGCGCAAGATCCTCGCCATCTCCAACTTCGACAAATTGTTCGACATCAATTGAGCGCCCTGGCCCCCGCGGTTGAGCCGCTGACGATCCTGATCGCCGAAGACAGTGCCGCCGACCTGCTGTTGCTGTCGACCATTGTGCGACGCCAGGGGCACCAGGTGCTCACTGCAACCAATGGCGAGGAGGCCGTTGAACTGTTCGCGCGCGAGCGTCCGCAACTGGTGTTGATGGACGCGATCATGCCCGTGATGGATGGCCTGGCCGCCGCGCGGTGGATCAAGCAGTTGGCGGGGGAGGAGCTGGTGCCGATCATCTTCCTCACGTCCCTGCGCGAAAGTGCCGCCCTGGCCGAGTGCCTGGATGCCGGCGGCGATGATTTCCTGCCCAAGCCCTACAACCAGCTGATCCTGGCGGCCAAGATCAACGCCATGGACCGCCTGCGCCGGCTGCAGGCGACGATGCTGCAGCAGCGTGACCAGATCGCCAGGCACCATGAGTACCTGTTGCGTGAGCAGCGGGTGGCCAAGGCGGTGTTCGATAAAGTCGCCCATTCCGGCTGCATCAACGCGGCGCCGAATATCCGCTACCTGCAATCGCCTTATGCGCTGTTCAACGGCGACCTGCTGCTGGCGGCATATACGCCGTCGGGCGACATGCACGTGCTGCTCGGCGATTTCACCGGCCATGGCCTGCCGGCGGCGGTGGGCGCCATGCCCCTGGCGGAGGTGTTCTACGGCATGACTGCCAAGGGCTACGGCCTGGCGCAGATCCTGCGGGAGATGAATGCCAAGCTCAAGCGCATCCTGCCGGTGGATATGTTCTGCTGCGCCACCCTGCTGTGCCTGAGCACGCAGCGACGGGTGGTGGAGGTGTGGAACGGCGGCATGCCCGAAGGCTATGTGCATGAAGTCGCCAGCGGCAAGCGCGTGCCGCTGCAGTCGCGGCATTTGCCGTTGGGGGTGCTGTCGGCTGAGGCGTTTGATGATCGCACCGAGGTCTGGCCCATGGCGCTGGGTGACCGCGTGTTCCTGCTCTCCGATGGTGTGCTGGACACCGCCGACGCCAACGACCAGCTGTTTGGCGTCGAGCGCTTGCAGCAGGTCTTTGCCGCCAACCGTGAGCCCGACCGGCTCTTCGACGACATCGAGCAGGCCCTGGCGGCCTTTCGCGGTGTGACGCGGGATGATGTGAGCATGGTGGAAATCACACTGCGCCCCGGGCAGCCGCTGCGGGCCACCGGGCCGTTGTATGCTGACAGCGGCCAGTCGTGCCCGCTGGATTGGTCGGTGAGTTTCGAATTTCGTGCCGAAACCCTCAAGCGTTACAACCCCTTGCCCTACCTGCTGCAACTGCTGCTGGAGATCCAGGGGCTGCGCGAGCAGAGCGGGGCGCTCTACAGCGTCATGGCCGAGTTGTATTCCAATGCGCTGGAACATGGTGTGCTGGGCCTGGACTCGCGGCTCAAGCGCGATGCCCGGGGCTTTGCCGAGTATTATCGCCAGCGCAATGACCGCCTGGCGCAGCTGAACAGTGGTTATGTGCGCGTGCATGTGCAGGTGGTGCCCACCGAGGCGGGCGGCAAGATGACCCTGCGCGTTGAAGACAGTGGGCCAGGGTTCGACGTGGAGCAGGTGCTGGCCCGGCCGCTGGACATTGATTGCCTGTCCGGTCGGGGCCTGAGCCTGGTGCGTCAACTCAGCAGCGAGGTGCGCTGGTCCGACGGCGGGCGCAGTGTCTGCGTAGAGTTTTGCTGGGGGGCTCTGGCATAATCCGCCGATTCTTGATCAAGGAGCGAGCAAGTGGCTGAGATTCATATGGACCCGGACGTGTTGTCGGGTTTGCAGGAGGTCATGGAAGGCGAGTACCCCAAGCTGCTCGATACCTTCCTCGATGATTCCCAAAAACGCGTCGAAGCGTTGCGCAAGGCACGGGACGACGCCAAGGCACTGGGGCGTATCGCCCATAGCTTCAAGGGCAGCAGTGGCAACCTCGGCGCAGTGCGGTTGGCGTACCTGTGCCAGCGCTTGGAGGCGGAGTCGGTCGAGGCCGCGGCGGACCTGGGGGCGCTGGTGGATCAGATCGATCATGAGTTTGCCTTGGTGAAGCCGATGTATGAGTCGGAGCGGCAGCGGTTCCAGATTTGATTCCATCAGTTTGAAAACCTGGCCCGACTCTTGCTCTACCTCCTGATACTGCATCCCCGATCCCCATGCAGTGGAGACCTTTACCTATGCCAGTCGCCCCGAATTCGCTTCTCCAGGCTGCCCCTGCGGCCAAGCCTCAAGCGCCTGCCGTCAATCCACCGGCAGTGGCTGCGGACCCACGGGACAAGGGCCCTGGCTTCGCTCAGGTGTTCGCCAGCCAGGGTTCCAAACCCACGGTCAAGGCTGATGACAACTCGGCCAAGCCCACGCGGGACAAGCCTGCCGATGCCAGCGCCAAGCCTGCGGCGGGCAACGACAAACCTGCCGCCGCCACGCCAGCGGTTGCCGATAGCGGCAATACCTTGCCTGCCAAGCCTGCGGCATCGTCCGACGACACTGCCAGCAAGGATGACGCTGCACCTGTGGATCCGGCCCTGGCGCAGCAGCCTGCGGTGGACCCGGTGGTCGACCCGGCATTGATTGCCACGGTCACCCCGGTGGTGGTGGTGCCAGTACCGGTGGAAACCCCGGCACCCGTTGCCGCTGCCAAGGATGATAAGGCCGCACCCGTGGTTGCGGCGCCAATCGCAGCGACCGAGGACGCCACGCCGGCCTTCGACCCTGAGGCCGATCCCCTGGACGCCATGCCGGCCGTACGCCTGGCAATGGAGCAGGGCGGGCATGTGTCGGCCAGCAGCCAGGCACCGGCCAAAACCGCACCGACGACCACCCAGGACCAGCCAACCGCCGCCCAGAACTTTGCCGCTGGCCTGGCCACCATGGTCGACCAGCAAGCCACCAAGGACAGTACGGACCAGGGTGGCGACAAGGCCTTCAGCGGCTTGATCGAAGGCGGCCTCAAGGACTTGAAGGAGGCCAGCAGCGACACCCGCGTCGATGACTTCGCCAACCGCCTGGCCGCATTGACCCAGGCGGCCACGCCGAAAACCGCGAATGCCTTGCCGCCGGTGACGAATGCGCCGCTGGCCATGCATCAGAGCGGCTGGACCGACGAGATCGTCAACCGTGTGATGTACCTCTCCAGCGCCAACCTCAAGTCGGCGGAGATCCAGTTGCAGCCGGCTGAGCTCGGGCGCCTGGACATCAAGGTCAACATGACCGCCGACCAGCAGGCCCAGGTCAACTTCATGAGCGCCCACCCGGTGGTGCGTGAAGCCCTGGAAAGCCAGTCCGGTCGCTTGCGCGAGATGTTCGCCCAGCAGGGCATGGGGCAGGTGGATGTGAACGTGTCCGACCAGTCCCGTGGCCAGGAGCAGCAGCGGCAGCAGGCGCAGACGGGGGGCGTTAGTCGCAGCGGGCGGGGTGGCGACAGCGGCGACAGCGGCAGCCACATTGAAGTGGCCGAAGCCGTGGCGCCCGTGACTTCGACGGTGATCGGCTCCAGCGCCGTCGATTACTACGCCTGATGTAAGTCTGGCATAGGACAAAATGTGGGAGGGGGGCTTGCCCCCGATGAGCATAAGTATCTACACATCTTGAGCCGAGTCCCCTGCGTAGCAGCTGTCGAGCCTTGGCGAGGCTGCGTTTGCGGCGCGTCTGACACACCGCCGACGCAGCCTCGCCAAGGCTCGACAGCTGCTACGCGTTATCCTACTGAAGTTGTGTAGATACTTATGCCCCGATGAGGGTGTGTCAGTTCATGCATCAGTTGACTGATACACCCTCATCGGGCAAGCCCCCTCCCACACTTGATTTGTGGTGTTCCCTCGTCTGCGTTCAGCCAACCAACTCTGGCATAACACTTGCTCTTGCCTTTCCGTAGATCTATGAATCCCCGAATAGTGACGGATTATTGGCATGGCGAAGAGCGACGACGCAGCAAAAGCACCCGCACCCGCAGGCAAAGGCAAGCTCAAGCTTATCCTGATGATTGTCGTGGGCCTGCTCCTGGCCATCGGCGCCTCGGTGGGCGGCACCTGGTACATCATGCACAGCAGTGCCAGCAAGCCGGCACCTGCCGCCGAAACCGCCACTAACGCCAAGCAACCGGCAATCTTCGAGCCGATGCTTCCGGCCTTTGTCGCCAACTTCAACCAGAACGGTCGTCAACGCTACCTGCAGGTGAGCATCACTTTGCTGGCGCGTAACCAGTCGGACCTGGATGCCCTCAAGGTGCATATGCCCGTGATCCGCAACAACCTGGTGATGCTGTTTTCCGGGCAGAGTTTCGACACCCTGGCCACCCCGGTGGGCCAGGAAATGCTGCGCCAGAAGGTCACTGCCAGCGTGCAGGAAGTGGCCCAGAAGGAGCTCGGCAAAGTCGTGATCGAGCAGGCGCTCTTCACTAATTTCGTATTGCAGTAGGATCACCCCATGGCCGTGCAGGACCTGCTGTCCCAGGATGAAATCGACGCGCTGTTGCATGGCGTCGACGACGGTCTGGTACAGACTGAAATGGCTGCCGAGCCCGGCAGCGTCAAAAGTTATGACCTGACCAGCCAGGATCGCATCGTCCGTGGACGCATGCCGACCCTTGAGATGATCAACGAACGTTTCGCCCGTTACACCCGGATCAGCATGTTCAACATGCTGCGCCGCTCGGCGGACGTGGCGGTGGGCGGCGTGCAGGTGATGAAGTTCGGCGAGTACGTGCACTCGCTGTACGTGCCCACCAGCCTCAACCTGGTCAAGATCAAGCCATTGCGCGGTACCGCGCTGTTCATCCTCGACGCCAAGCTGGTGTTCAAGCTGGTGGACAACTTCTTCGGCGGTGACGGCCGTCACGCCAAGATCGAGGGCCGTGAATTCACCCCTACCGAATTGCGCGTGGTGCGCATGGTGCTGGAACAGGCCTTCATTGACTTGAAGGAAGCCTGGCAGGCGATCATGGAAGTCAATTTCGAGTACATCAACTCGGAAGTGAACCCGGCCATGGCCAACATCGTCGGGCCGAGCGAGGCCATTGTGGTGTCCACGTTCCACATCGAGCTCGATGGCGGTGGCGGCGACCTGCACGTGACCATGCCGTACTCGATGATCGAGCCGGTGCGCGAAATGCTCGACGCCGGCTTCCAGTCCGACCTGGACGACCAGGACGAACGCTGGGTCAAGGCCCTGCGCGAAGACCTGCTGGATGTCGACGTGCCGCTGAGCGCCACCGTGGCCCGGCGCCAGTTGCGCCTGCGGGATATTTTGCACATGCAGCCGGGGGACATTATCCCGGTCGAATTGCCGAACGAAATGATCATGCGCGCCAACGGCGTGCCGTCGTTCAAGGTCAAGCTGGGGTCCCACAAGGGCAACCTCGCTTTGCAAGTGGTTGAGCCGATCAACCGTCGCTGATCCCTATTTATGAATGTTTGCTCCGCCGAGGACATGTAATGGCTACCGAACACGAAAACACTTCCGCCGAAGACCAGGCCCTGGCTGACGAGTGGGCTGCGGCCCTGGAAGAGACCGGCGATGTTGGCCAGGATGATATCGACGCACTGCTGGCCGCTGATGCCGCCACAGCACCAGCGGGTAATCGCCTGCCCATGGAAGAATTCGGCAGCGTGCCGAAGAACAACGACCCGGTGACCCTCGATGGGCCGAACCTGGACGTGATCCTCGACATCCCGGTGTCGATCTCCATGGAAGTGGGCAGTACCGACATCAACATCCGCAACCTGCTGCAACTCAACCAGGGCTCGGTGATCGAGCTGGATCGCCTGGCCGGTGAGCCGCTGGACGTGCTGGTCAACGGCACCCTGATCGCCCACGGCGAAGTGGTGGTGGTCAACGAAAAGTTCGGCATCCGCCTGACCGACGTGATCAGCCCAAGCGAACGCATCAAGAAGTTGCGCTGATATGAAACGGCTGATGGTGGGACTGTTCGCCGCGCTGCCATTGGTGGCGTGGGCGGCGGAGCCGGCGGCCCAAGTTGCCGCTGCGCCCGTCGGCGGCAGCGTTGGCGGGCAACTGACGCAGCTGGTGCTGGGCCTGTTGCTGGTGGTCGGCTTGATCTTCGTGTTGGCCTGGCTGATGCGTCGTGTGCAGAGCATCGGCCCGGGCAATGCCCAGGTCATCGAAATGATCGGCTCGCGCGCCCTCGGCCCGCGTGACCGGCTGGTGCTGGTGCAAGTGGGCGAGGAACAGATCCTGCTGGGCATTACCCCCGGCCGAATCACGCCGCTGCATGTGCTCAAGACCCCGGTGCCCACCACCCAATCCCAGCCCGCCACGCCAGAATTCGCCCAGCGCCTGATGGAATTGCTGGGCAAGGATCAGAAGGATAAGAAGTAATGCGCGTTTTATTGACGCTCATGCTGTTGCTGGCCGCGCCATTGGCGCTGGCCGCCGACCCGTTGTCGATCCCGGCGATTACGCTGGGTACCAACGCCGCGGGGGCCCAGGAGTATTCGGTCAGCCTGCAGATCCTGCTGATCATGACTGCGCTGAGCTTTATCCCGGCGTTTGTCATGCTGATGACCAGCTTCACGCGGATCATCATCGTGTTCTCGATCCTGCGTCAGGCCCTGGGCCTGCAGCAGACGCCGTCGAACCAGATCCTCACCGGCATGGCATTGTTCTTGACGCTGTTCATCATGGCGCCGGTGTTCGACAAGGTGAACCAGCAAGCCCTGCAGCCGTACCTGGCCGAGACCATCACGGCCCAGGTTGCGATTGACCGGGCGCAAGGGCCGATCAAGGATTTCATGCTGTCGCAGACCCGCTCCAGCGACCTTGAGCTGTTCATGCGCCTGTCCAAGCGTACCGACATCGCGACCCCGGACCAGGCGCCGCTGACCATCCTGGTGCCGGCGTTCGTCACCTCGGAACTGAAGACCGCATTCCAGATCGGCTTCATGATCTTTATCCCGTTCCTGATCATCGACCTGGTGGTGGCGAGCGTGCTGATGGCCATGGGGATGATGATGCTGTCGCCGCTGATTATTTCATTGCCGTTCAAGATCATGCTGTTTGTGCTGGTGGACGGCTGGGCGCTGATTATCGGCACGTTGGCCGGCAGTTTCGGAGGGGTGTGATGTGTTAGGTGAAGCAGCATGACCCCAGAAGTCGCCGTCGACCTGTTCCGTGAAGCACTGTGGCTGACCACCGTGATGGTTGCCGTGCTGGTGGTGCCGAGCCTGTTGGTGGGCCTGCTGGTGGCGATGTTCCAGGCCGCGACCCAGATCAACGAACAGACCTTGAGTTTCCTGCCGCGCCTGCTGGTGATGCTGATCACCCTGATTGTCGCCGGCCCGTGGCTGGTGCAAACCTTCATGGAATACATCCTGCAGCTGTACGGCAGTATTCCGCAGTTGATCGGCTGACCCGATGCAGTCCTTGCTGGCATTGACCGACACCCAGATCAGCACGTGGGTGGCCTCGTTCATCCTGCCGTTGTTCCGGGTGACGGCGGTGCTGATGAGCATGCCGGTGTTCGGTACTACCCTGGTGCCGCGCCGCATCCGCCTGTATTTCGCCGTGGCGATCACCGTGGTGCTCGTGCCTGGCCTGCCGCCGATGCCCCCGGTCAACGCACTCGACCTCAGTGCCTTGATGCTGATTGCCGAGCAGATCCTGATCGGCTCGCTGCTGGGCTTTTCGCTGCAACTGTTCTTCCAGGCGTTCGTGATCGCCGGGCAGATCATCTCGATCCAGATGGGCATGGGCTTCGCGTCCATGGTCGACCCCACCAACGGCGTATCGGCGGCGGTGATCGGGCAGTTCCTGACCATGCTGGTGACCTTGTTGTTCCTGGCCATGAACGGCCACCTGGTGGTGTTCGAGGTGTTGACCGAAAGCTTCACCACCTTGCCGGTAGGCTCCGGGCTGGTGGTCAATCACTTCTGGGAGCTGGTGGGGCGTCTCAGTTGGGTGCTCGGTGCCTCGCTGTTGCTGGTACTGCCGGCGATCACGGCCTTGCTGGTGGTCAACATCGCGTTTGGCGTCATGACCCGCGCGGCGCCACAGCTGAACATTTTCTCCATTGGTTTCCCCTTGACCCTGGTGCTGGGCATGGGGATTTTCTGGGTCGGCCTGGCCGACATTCTCAATCAGTATCAACCGCTGGCGACCGACGCCTTGCAGTTCCTACGTGATCTGGCACGGGCGCGCTGAGCCATGGCCGAGAGCGAGAGTGGTCAGGACAAGACAGAAGACCCCACGGAGAAGCGTAAAAAGGACTCCAGGGAAAAGGGCGAGATTGCCCGTTCCAAGGAGCTCAACACCGTTGCGACCATGATGGCCGGATCCGGTGCCTTGCTGATCTATGGTGGCGGCCTGGCGCTGGACTTGATGGAGCTGATGAAGCACAACTTCACCTTGCCCCGCGATGTGCTGCTCAACCCCGGCTCCATGGGCCAATACCTGCTGCACTCGGGCAAGATCGCGATATTGGCGGTGCAGCCGATCCTGATCACCCTGCTGCTGGCCGCACTGATCGGCCCGGTCGCCCTCGGCGGCTGGCTGTTCGCCGCCGGCAGCATGGCACCCAAGTTCAGCCGCATGAACCCTGCGGCCGGTCTCAAGCGCATGTTCTCCGCCAAGGCCCTGGTGGAGCTGCTCAAGGCCCTGGCCAAGTTCATCCTGATTCTGTTCGTGGCACTGATGGTGTTGTCGTCCGACATCGACGACCTGCTGCGCATCGCCCATGAACCCCTGGAGTCGGCGATCATCCACAGCGTGCAGGTGGTGGGCTGGAGTGCGCTGTGGATGGCCGCCGGGCTGATCATCATCGCGGCGGTGGATGCGCCGATCCAGTTGTGGGAAAGCCACAAGAAACTGCTGATGACCAAGCAGGAAGTGCGCGACGAGCACAAGGATCAGGAAGGCCGCCCCGAGGTCAAGCAACGCATCCGCCAGCTGCAGCGGGAAATGTCCCAGCGCAAGATGATGGCCTCGGTGCCCGACGCCGACGTGGTCATCACCAACCCGACCCACTACGCCGTGGCCCTCAAGTACGACCCGGAGAAGGGCGGCGCGCCGATGCTGCTGGCCAAGGGCAGCGACTTTACCGCCTTGAAAATCCGCGAAATCGCGGTGGCCAACGACATCCTGCTGCTCGAATCCCCGGAACTGGCGCGGTCGATCTTCTACTCCACCGACCTCGACCAGGAAATCCCGGCAGGTTTGTACCTGGCCGTGGCCCAGGTGCTGGCGTATGTCTATCAGATTCGCCAATACCGCGCGGGCAAGGGCAAGCGCCCGGATCCGCTCAAAGACCTGCCGATTCCGCCAGAGTTGCGCCGCGACTCTTGACCTTCCCCCCGTGGTGCTGGACGAGCTTCTTTGTGGTGAGCGGGCTTGCCCCGCGCCTGCCTGCGCGGCAGCCCCTTGACCGTCGCCAGCCTCTACCACTCGTCGTTAAGCCCCGTCTACCTGTCAACTTTGACAGTAGTCGCCGTCTCCTTATCGCGGTTTTATAGCTCCGGGAATTCCACGCACTTTGCGGTGCGTGAGGTAGAGGGTATTGCGATGGAGGTGATGAAAGGCACGGTCGAGACATACGACCACAAAACAGGCGTGGGCGTGATTGCAATGGATCGCGACGACGAACGTGTGCGGGTGGACCTCACGAGTTCTACTGGGATTTGGCTCAAGCAAGGTCAGAGAGTGCAGTTTTCGAGAATCCACCGCCCTGAGGGCGTATTCGCGTCAAACATCAAGATTATCCAGTGAGTCTCGCCTGGTTTTCTGGGCGGGGTGTCAGGAGAGCGGCAATGTCGACAGGCACGGTGAAATGGTTTAACGGCGAAAAAGGATACGGCTTTATCAGTCAGGATGGGGGTGGAGATGTCTTCGTCCACTATTCGGCGATCAAGGGCGACGGCTACAAGACGCTCGAAGAGGGGCAAAAAGTAGAGTTCGAGGTTGCCCAGGGGCCCAAAGGTGCTCAGGCTGAAGACGTCCACGTCCTTTGATCGTTGTGATCGTTCTCGCAGGGCGATGCTTGATCAACCGGGCCGCGACGCCAGACCGCTGCGTGTGAAGCGGTGTACGGAGACTGGAAATCGAGTTTCCTGTGGGCAGCCCAGAATCACGGTCGAAAATTTCCTCAGTAACGGCTGATGTCCACCGACCCAAATGTGGGAGGGGGCCCCCGATAGCGGTGTATCAGTGACCTGCCCTTGGCCTGACACACTGCTATCGGGGAGAAGCCCCCTCCAACATTTGGCCCCGATTTCACCTCGACAAGCTCAGTTGGCCGTTGGGCCTTTGCTAGTGAGTTGTACTTGCTACCTGTCAACTTTAACAGTAGCCGCCGCCACGGTATCGCGGTCTGATGGGGCGGAACGCGCACGTTGTGCGTAAATCTTGTTGAGGAAGGAGGGGGTTCTGATGATCACTACCGACAGCGGTCTTCAGTATGGGGACACGACAGAGGGTGAAGGTGTTGAAGCCAAGGCTGGCCAGCGTGTCAGCGTTCATTACACGGGTTGGCTTTGGGAAAATGGCGTACAAGGGGCCAAGTTTGACTCGAGCCGTGATCGCAACGATCCATTCGTGTTTGCATTGGGTGCGGGTCAAGTTATTCGTGGGTGGGATGAGGGTGTGCAAGGAATGAAGGTCGGCGGGCAGCGAAGGTTGATCATCCCTCCTCAGCTTGGGTATGGGGCAAGGGGCGCTGGGGGGGTAATCCCACCAAATGCAACACTCTGCTTTGATGTGGAATTGCTCGGTGTTTGATTGTTCTCTCACTGCCAGAGGAACATGACATCTCGCAAGGTCACAAAGACCCGCAGGCCGGGAATATGCGACCTCTTTAAAAGCTTACCCCGTTCGAAAGTGTGGAAAGGGATTGCCCCTGATTGCAGTGTGTCAGACCCTGAGTAGGTGAATGATACCGCCATCGGGGCAAGCCCCCTCCCACCTAGGGTCCGTATTATCCGTTGCTTGCTGCGGTCGTTATTGCGGCGCCAGCGTGCACACGATCCGCCAGTAACTGCGCCAGTTCGATCAACTGCGTCACTCCCAGCAATTGCTCTCGTTTCGAGCCTTCCAGGTCAAAGGCCAAGTTACAGCTCAGCGCGTTGGCCGAGGCGAGGGTTTCGCTGAGGTTGACCAGGAGGTCTTCGGTGCTGATGCCGTCGATGACGGTGAAGAGTACTGTGGTCGGGGGATTTGGGGTGGGTTTGATCATTGTGAAGTTCCTCGGTAAAGGTGAAGCTGCCACAGATCGCCGCGACGCGATGGAAGGTGGCAGCTGTGCACAGGTTCGCGGACCGGTTACCAAGGAACCCGGCATACCCGAAGGTATCCCGCGCACAGCCGCCATAACGCCGCACAGTAGACGATAAAAAACCGCTTACTGAAAGGGAGATGGTGCTTTTGTTCCGTAGTAAACCGGGCCGCGACGCCCGTCCGCTGCTTTTGCAGTGGTGTTCGGAGACTAGAGAGCGCAGCTCCTAGGGGCAACCCCAAATCCTTGTCAGAAATTTCCTCGATAGCCCCGGCTGTGCACAGCTCAAAATGTGGGAGGGGGCTTGCCCCCGATAGTGGTGGATCAGTCAAAGCATCAGTGCCTGACACTCAGCAATCGGGAGCAAGCCCCCTCCCACAGTCCAATCGATTTATACCCGCTGGATTGTGTCCTTTATGAGGAGGTCCGAAACTAAAAGCAAAGTTGGAAGGCTTCTTGCAATACCGCCTCCAGGACGCCTCCCGGCGTCAAAAGTTTGCTTCAAGGAAACGAGGAATACCGGTGGTGGATCGCTCTCAAATGTTCAGCACGGCCCGTGGCACCCTGACTGACCTCTCGCGGGGCAATCTGGGTGTGCCGTTGTTGTTGCTGGTCATGCTGGCAATGATGATGTTGCCGATGCCGCCGTTCCTGCTGGACGTGTTCTTCACCTTCAACATCGCCCTGTCCGTCGTCGTGCTGCTGGTGTGCGTCTACGCCTTGCGGCCGCTGGATTTCGCGGTGTTCCCGACGATCCTGCTGGTGGCAACCCTGTTGCGCCTGGCGCTGAACGTGGCGTCCACCCGTGTGGTCATGCTCCACGGCCAGGATGGCCACGCCGCTGCCGGTAAGGTGATCCAGGCCTTCGGTGAGGTGGTGATCGGCGGTAACTACGTGGTCGGTATCGTGGTGTTCGCGATCCTCATGATCATCAACTTCGTGGTGGTGACCAAGGGTGCCGGGCGGATTTCCGAGGTGAGCGCACGCTTTACCCTCGACGCCATGCCCGGCAAGCAGATGGCTATCGACGCCGACCTCAACGCCGGCCTGATCGACCAGAACCAGGCCAAGACCCGCCGCTTGGAAGTCGCCCAGGAAGCCGAGTTCTACGGTTCCATGGACGGTGCCAGTAAATTCGTGCGCGGTGACGCCATCGCCGGCCTGCTGATCCTGTTCATCAACCTGATCGGCGGCATGGCGGTCGGGATCTTCCAGCACGGCATGACCTTCGGCGATGCGGGCAAGGTGTACGCCCTGCTGACCATCGGTGACGGTTTAGTGGCGCAATTGCCATCACTGTTGTTATCTACAGCTGCGGCCATCATGGTGACCCGTGCCTCGGGCTCCGAAGACATGGGCAAGCAGATCAGCCGCCAGATGTTTGCCTCGCCCAAGGCCTTGGCAGTGGCGGCGGGCATCATGGCGATCATGGGTATCGTGCCGGGCATGCCCCACGTCTCGTTCCTGAGCATGGCGGCCCTGGCCGGCGGTGCTGCGTACCTGTTCTGGAAGAAGCAGAACCAGGTCAAAGTCATCGCCCAACAAGAAATTGCCCGCCAGCAAGAACTGCTGCCATCCCCGGCCCGCGCCCAGGAAACCAAGGAGTTGGGCTGGGACGACGTGACCCCGATCGACATGATTGGCCTGGAAGTGGGCTACCGCCTGATCCCCTTGGTGGACCGCAACCAGGGCGGCCAATTGCTTGCGCGGATCAAGGGCGTGCGCAAGAAGCTGTCCCAGGACCTGGGCTTCCTGATGCCCACCGTGCATATCCGCGACAACCTCGACCTGGCCCCCAGTGCCTACCGCCTTACCCTGATGGGCGTGATCCTGGCCGAAGCCGAGATCTACCCGGACCGCGAGCTGGCAATCAACCCCGGCCAGGTATTCGGCAGCCTCAACGGCATTACCGCCAAAGATCCGGCTTTTGGCCTGGAGGCGGTGTGGATCGAAATCAGCCAGCGCAGCCAGGCGCAGTCCCTGGGCTACACCGTGGTGGACGCCAGCACCGTGGTCGCAACCCACCTCAACCAGATCCTGTACAAGCACTCCCACGAGCTGATCGGCCACGAAGAAGTCCAGCAATTGATGGGCTTGCTGGGCAAGGCCTCGCCAAAACTGGCAGAAGAGCTGGTGCCGGGCGTGCTGTCGTTGTCGCAACTGCTCAAGGTGCTGCAGGCGCTGTTGGCCGAACAGGTGCCGGTACGCGACATTCGCAGCATTGCCGAGGCTATCGCCAACAATGCCGCCAAGAGTCAAGATACCGCCGCGCTGGTGGCGGCGGTGCGTGTCGGATTGTCCCGCGCAATCGTGCAAAGCATTGTAGGGCTTGACTCCGAGCTGCCTGTGATCACCTTGGAACCAAGGTTGGAACAGATATTGCTCAATAGTATTCAGAAGGCAGGACAAGGCCAGGAAGAGGGCGTTCTGCTGGAGCCAAGCATGGCTGAGAAACTGCAGCGTTCGTTGATCGACGCCGCACAGCGCCAGGAAATGCAGGGCCAACCGGTGATTCTGCTGGTGGCGGGTCCGGTCCGGGCGATGCTGTCGCGGTTTGGACGTCTGGCAGTACCGAATTTGCACGTTTTGGCTTATCAGGAAATTCCTGACAACAAGCAAGTGACTATCGTTGCGACAGTAGGGCCCAACGGCTGAGGGTAGTGGGTTATGCAAGTTAAGCGTTTTTTCGCCGCCGATATGCGTCAGGCCATGAAACTGGTCCGCGATGAGCTGGGCGCCGATGCCGCGATTATCGGTAATCGTCGTATTGCCGGCGGTGTCGAGCTGACGGCTGCCCTGGACTACACCCCCTCGGCATTGGCGCCGCGTGTGCCGAACATGGAACTCGAAGACGAGCTGCGCAAGACTGCTTCGCGCATCGTCTCGGCCCAGGCTGAGCTGAGCATGCGTGGCGACAGCGATGCCACCACCAATCGCCAGTTGTTCGCCGGCCTGCCGCTGACCGCCGCCGAGCCGCTGGTTGAGCCAACGTTCATCGAACCGCCACGTCCTGCCGCGCCAGCCCCGGCCGCCGCAGTCGACCAGCGCGTCTTCGACTCAATGCGTTTTGAACTCAACGGCCTGCGCGAATTGCTGGAAGTGCAACTGGGTTCACTGGCCTGGACCCAACTGCAAGGCAGCAAACCGCACCAGGCCAACCTGTGGCGCCGCCTGCAACGCATCGGCCTGTCCGGCCCGTTGTCCCGCGACCTGTTGGCCCTGACCACCGAAATCGAAGAGCCTCGCCAGGCCTGGCGCATGTTGCTGGCCCACCTGGCGCGGATGATCGCCACCCCGGAAATCGAACCCCTGGAAGAGGGCGGTGTGATCGCCATGGTCGGCCCTGCCGGCATGGGCAAGACCACCACCCTGGCCAAGCTGGCGGCGCGCTATGTGCTCAAGTACGGCGCGAACAGCATCGCGCTGGTGAGCATGGACAGCTACCGCATCGGCGCCCAGGAACAGCTCAAGACCCTGGGCCGTATCCTCAATGTGCCGGTCACCCACGTCGACCCGGGCCAATCCCTGGCCAACGCGCTCGATCCGTTGCTGCGCAAGCGCGTGGTGCTGATCGACACCGCCGGCCTGCAGGCCAGCGATCCGGCGTTGCGCCTGCAACTGGAAAGCCTGGCCGGGCGTGGTATCAAGTCGAAAAATTACCTGGTGCTTGCAACCACCAGCCAGAAACAGGTTCTTACCGCTGCGTACCATAGCTACAAGCGTTGCGGTCTGGCCGGCTGCATCCTGACTAAACTGGATGAAACCGCCAGCCTGGGCGAAGTGTTGAGCCTGGCTATCAGCCATGAACTACCGGTTGCCTACCTGACCGACGGCCCGCGGATCCCGGATGATTTGCATCTGCCGCGCCGTCATCAACTGGTCAGCCGCGCTGTCAGCGTGCAAATGCAAGAAGAGCCTAGCGAGGAAGCGATGGCCGATATGTTCGCCGACCTTTACCACAACCCGGCAAAGCGGGTGGGTTGAGGCGCGATGAACACCGTGAAATGTACCTACATCGATGGTCTGCAAGCGATTCACGCGGCCAAGCCATGTAGCCTGCGTCTAAGCAAGACAAGGTAAAGAAATAAAATGGGCAGCATGCATCCCGTACAGGTGATCGCGGTGACCGGCGGCAAAGGTGGCGTCGGAAAAACTAACGTGTCAGTGAATTTGTCCCTGGCCCTGGCAGAGCTTGGCCGTCGCGTCATGCTGCTGGATGCTGACCTGGGGCTGGCGAACGTCGACGTTCTGCTGGGACTGACGCCCAAACACACCCTGGCCGATGTGATCGAGGGGCGCTGTGAGCTGCGCGACGTGCTGCTCCAGGGCCCAGGCGGGATCCGCATCGTGCCGGCCGCCTCCGGTACCCAGAGCATGGTGCACCTGAGCCCGGCGCAGCATGCCGGCCTGATCCAGGCATTCAGTGACATCGGCGACAACCTTGACGTGCTGGTGATCGACACCGCCGCCGGGATCGGCGAGTCCGTGGTCAGCTTCGTGCGCGCGGCGCAGGAAGTCTTGCTGGTGGTCTGCGATGAACCCACCTCGATCACCGACGCCTACGCCCTGATCAAACTGCTTAACCGTGACTACGGCATGAACCGCTTCCGCGTCCTGGCCAACATGGCCCAGAGCCCGCAGGAAGGTCGCAACCTGTTCGCCAAGTTGACCAAGGTCACGGATCGCTTTCTCGATGTCGCCTTACAATACGTCGGTGCAGTTCCCTACGACGAGTGTGTGCGCAAGGCTGTGCAAAAGCAGCGTGCAGTCTACGAAGCGTTCCCTCGTTCCAAGTGCGCATTGGCGTTCAAGGCTATTGCCCAGAAGGTCGATACCTGGCCGTTGCCTGCCAACCCTCGGGGGCATCTGGAGTTTTTCGTCGAGCGATTGGTGCATCAGACGAGTGCAGGACCGGTGCTATGACAGCGAACGGCTATAACGCTTACAAGAAGTCTGCCCGTGACAGCCAGGGCGAGTTGATCGAGCGCTATGCGCCACTGGTCAAGCGCATCGCCTATCACCTGCTGGCACGCCTGCCCGCCAGCGTCCAGGTCGAAGACCTGATCCAGGCGGGCATGATCGGCCTGCTCGAAGTGTCGACCAAGTACGACGCGAGCAAGGGCGCGAGCTTCGAGACGTATGCGGGCATCCGCATCCGGGGCGCGATGCTCGACGAAGTGCGCAAAGGCGATTGGGCGCCGCGTTCGGTGCACCGCAATACACGCATGGTCAGTGACGCAATTCGTGCAATTGAAGCAAAAACCGGTCGCGACGCTAAAGATCACGAAGTTGCGGCCGAACTCCAATTGAGTCTCGACGATTATTACGGGATTTTGAACGATACCTTGGGCAGCCGCCTGTTCAGTTTCGACGACCTGTTACAGGACGGCGAACACGAAGGGCTGCATGAGGACGGCGCGAGCACGCATATGGAGCCGTCGCGTGACCTGGAAGATGAGCGTTTCCAGGGAGCGTTGGCGGACGCCATTGCCAACTTGCCGGAGCGTGAGCGGTTGGTGTTGGCGTTGTACTACGACGAAGAGCTGAACCTCAAGGAAATCGGTGAGGTCCTGGGGGTCAGCGAATCCCGTGTCAGCCAGTTGCACAGCCAGTGCGCGGCCCGCTTGCGGGGGCGTCTGGGAGAGTGGCGAGCGCGCTGACAGGCAGTGTGGGGAGCATTGCAAAGCGATACCGCGAAGGTGATAGCCTTCGCGGGCTCGGGCCGTGGTGCCCTCGGCAGTCCTTTTTGTGTAATGCCTGTTGATTGAAATGGCGCGTCCAGGTGCTGGGCGCGTTTAAGACTGCTTGGAGGTCGAATTGGACAAGAACATGAAAATCCTCATCGTTGATGACTTCTCAACGATGCGGCGGATCATAAAAAACCTGTTGCGTGACCTTGGGTTCACAAACACGGTCGAGGCGGATGACGGCCTTACGGCGATTCCGATCCTCAACAGCGGGAGCATCGACTTTCTGGTAACGGACTGGAACATGCCGGGGATGACCGGTATCGACTTGTTGCGCCACGTGCGTGCCGACGAAAAATTGCGCAGCCTTCCCGTGTTGATGGTGACCGCCGAAGCCAAGCGTGAACAGATCATCGAAGCCGCCCAGGCCGGGGTCAACGGTTACGTGGTCAAACCATTCACTGCACAGGCCTTGAAAGAGAAGATCGAAAAGATCTTCGAACGCATCCACGGCTGATGCCATCGCGGGGGAGCTATGGAGCATAAAGAAACGTCACAGGGAGACTTTGAGTCGACCCTGAAAAAGCATGCTCACCAGTTGGTTGACAGCCTTGAAAAAGGCCAGTTCGGCGACGCGGTGCAGTTGATCCATGAGCTCAACCAGACCCGTGACCGAGGCCTGTACCAGGAAGTGGGCAAGCTCACACGCGAGCTGCACAGCGCGATCGTCAATTTCCAGATTGACCCGCACATGCCCCAGGCCGAAGAGATTTCGCAGATCACCGACGCCACCGAACGCCTGTCCTATGTGGTCAGGCTGACCGAGGCGGCGGCCAACCGCACCATGGACCTGGTGGAAAACGCCACGCCCCTGGTCAACGGCATGGCCACGGAAGCCCACGCCCTGAGCGTTGACTGGGGCCGCTTCATGCGCCGTGAAGTCGGTGCGGAAGAGTTTCGTGAGCTGGCACGTCGGGTCGAAGGGTTTTTGTCGCGCAGCGAGCAGGAAAACCGCACGGTTTCCAGCAACCTCAATGACATTCTGCTCGCCCAGGATTACCAGGACCTGACCGGTCAGGTGATCAAGCGTGTGACCCAGTTGGTCACCGAAGTGGAAAGCAACCTGCTCAAATTGGTACTCATGGCCGGCCAGGTCGACCGTTTTGCCGGCATCGAACATGACCGCGAAGCGATCCTCTCTGAAAAAGATCCACAAAAACATCTCGCCAAGGGTGAAGGTCCGCAGATTCATGCCGATAAACGTGAAGACGTTGTGTCAGGTCAGGATGACGTAGATGACCTGTTATCCAGTTTAGGCTTCTAAGGAGCACCCACATGAGCTTCGGCGCCGATGAAGAGATCCTTCAGGATTTCCTTGTAGAGGCCGGCGAAATTTTAGAGCAACTGTCCGAACAACTGGTCGAGCTGGAAAGCCGCCCGGATGATGCGAACCTGCTCAATGCAATTTTTCGCGGTTTTCATACTGTAAAAGGGGGCGCCGGCTTCCTCCAGCTCCATGAGCTGGTGGAGTGCTGCCACATCGCCGAGAACGTGTTCGACATCCTGCGCAAGGGTGAGCGTCACGTTGATTCGGAGTTGATGGACGTGATTCTCGAAGCACTGGATGCGGTCAACGGCATGTTCAGCGAAGTGCGCGAGCGTGCCCCGATCACCGCAGCCACTCCGGAACTGCTGGCCGCCCTGGCGCGCTATGCAGAGCCGGCCGACACCTCGGCAGCGCCGGTGGTCGAAGCCGTACCGGAACCGGTGGCGGAGCCTGAAGCGGATGTGACGGACAGCGAGTTCGAGCAACTGCTCAGCTCCCTCAGTGCCGTCAAGGCCGAAGCCGAAGCGCCGGCTGCGGTTGCCCCGGTTGCCCCGGCTGCCGCGCCGACCAGCGAGGACATTACCGACGCTGAGTTCGAGTCCCTGCTCGATCAATTGCACGGCAAGGGCCAGTTCGCCGCCGACGCCGTGGC
>NZ_CVTH01000043.1:0-35344 GCF_900005955.1 Pseudomonas sp. 8 R 14
GGGGTGTAGAACCGTAGACATCGTTTACATCTGAAACCGGGGACATCGTTTACACATTTGAGGCCTGGACGCGGGTCATACCTCGTCCAAGCCTCCCCAAGGGATAATCACACAGGTACAAATCCCAAGCTTCATCTTCAGCTTCTTTGAGCCCTATCCTTTCCCCGGACAGCGCCTCGCTGATAAATACCAACTTGCCGTTCCACTTGATCGATCCGTCCTGCCTGACGCTTCGAACTTTCATTTCTGCCGGATATTCCACATCGGGCAAGCATCCTGGATAAATTCGGGTGGACGGCACATACAAGTCTCCCGGACGTTTCATGCCGAGCGCTTCGTGAGGGCGTACGTAATTAAACTCATGCCTGAAATGCTCCAGCAAAAGCTGCTGCTCGACTAAGTTTTTCCCTAAGGGCAACTCAAGTTTCAAGCTACGGTGCATTCGTTCATGGCGACCATTCTGGGCGGGTCTTCCCGGCATGGTTCGCTCGGGATAAATACCCAGCCGAATCCACCAAACTGCCAGTGTGGATATTCTTGCCAGGCCAGGAGAGGCGAACGGTACCCCGTTGTCCGAACGGATAACTTCCGGCATGCCGTACTCCTGAAAAAGCCTCTCAAAGGCCTGTTTTACAGGCTGGGTCATGATCTTGGGATGGGCCCTGCACGCTAAAATCAGCCGCGACGCATGGTCTGTGACGGTCAAAGGGAAGCACATCTGAGCATTAAGCATCTTGAACTGCCCTTTGTAGTCAGCACACCACGTCTTGTTAGGTTCGTCGGCCTTTCGCATTTGTGCGTGGGAAATGCTGTGTCGGCGTTTGAAGCGCCGCTTTTTGACGAGCCCAAGTCGGTCAAGCCATTGACCGGCCGTACTTGGAGAGGGCCAGGTGACGGAGGGATCTTCCAGCCGTAATAGCTCGAGAAGCTTTTTCGGCCCCCATTTATCGTGAGCCTCCTTCATCGCGACTACACGGGCCAAAATCTCGTCGTCGGTTTTATTTGGGCTGTTGTGAGGTCGCCGGGACAGTTCGGATAAAGACCTCAAATCGCCGTCGTGCCGGGCAATCCACTTATCGACGGTAGGTCGGCTAACGTCAAAGCGGCGTGCCAACTGGCTTTTGGTGAAGTTGCCAGAAAGCCAATCAGCTACCAGCTTGATTCTTTGATTCATGGGGGACTCTTGGTTCCAGGGCATGATCAGTTACCTCCTGATCATGCGTATTAGCCTGTAAACCATGTCCCCGGTTAGAAATGTAAACGATGTCCCCGGTTTGTACCGGGGCAAGCCCCCTCCCACATTTTTTATCGCCTACAGCCTTAGATTAGTTGGCTTTGTCCTTGGCCTGGTGTTTGACGATGATATCCACCAACCGCTTGGCCAGTGCCGGATAGTTCTCATCGAAGTGATGCCCGCCCGGCAGTTTCACCGCCTCGCCCACGGCGGTCTTGTCGGTGCAGCCACTCTCGTCGACTTCTTCGGCACCGTAGATGCACACCACCTTGTCAGCCGGCAGCTTGGCCATTTCCGGGCCGGTCGCGGCTTCTTTGCCGGCGTTGCCCAGCCAGCCTTCCACTTCGATTTCAAAGCTGCCGGTGCGGGCGAAGGCCAGCAGGATGATGACGTCCACACGCTGTTGTTCGTTTTCCGGCAGGCGGTTGTAGATCGCCGGCAGTACGTCGGCACCGAACGAGTAACCGGTCAGTACAAAGCGCTTGGTGCCCCACTTCTGCCGGTAGTGCTGCATCAGCTCGGTGAGGTCCTTGGCGCTTTGTTCCGGGGTCTTGTGCTGCCAGTAGTAGCGCAGGGTGTCGATGCCGACCACCGGGTAGCCGATCTTGGCCATTTCGCCGGCCACGTCGCGGTCGAGGTCACGCCAGCCGCCATCACCGGAAAGGAACAACGTCACGGTGTCCTTGGCCTGGCCAGCCGGCACTTCCACCACGGGAATCGCCAGGCCGCCGTTGTCCGAACCCACCAGTTGCTTGCGCAGTTCGTTGTTCAGCACTTGCGGATAGTGAATGTCGTAGTCGCTGATACTGGTAGTGGCGCGCGGGGTGTCACGTACGAAACTGGCGCTTTCATCGTCAGGGTTGTCGTTCCAGGCCACCAGCCAATTACCGTGTGCGGCGGTTTTCGGCAGTGGGTCCTTGCACCCTTCCTGCACCAACGCGAAGCCGACGGAGATGGCGTTGGCCTTGTCGTCGCTCTGAGTGGCCAGCCAGCGCCAGGCGAGGGCGGCGCCAGGGCCGATGCCGCTGACCAGGGTCGCGGGGCCCTTGAGCTGGCCCAGGGCGCTTTGCAGCGCTTGTTCCTGGAGCTTGCAGTCATCCTTTGGCAGGATCACCTGGACGATCTGCGCCTTGCCGCCCTGGCTCAGGGTAATCAACTGGCTATCGGTCAGTGTTTCGTCAGCCATCACCGCCACCGCGACGCGGGCTTTCGGGGTGCCGGCCGGGGTCACGCGGGTCATCACCGAGCCGTCGGCCTGGGGCAGTTGCTCCAGGGTCGGCTGCGGGGCAGGGCGGTTCCAGAACCAAAAGCCGCCACCCAGGACCAGGGCGAGCAGCACTACAAAGGCCAATACATACCGCCAGGAGCGTCGAATCATCAGCGTTTCACCAATCCAGTCAAGCCGCCCGCGATCAGGGCGGCGGTATCGGCCAGTGCCACCAGCGGGTCAAGTCCTGCGGGCACGGCCATGTAACGGGGTTCCCAGTCAGGCTGGAACTTGTCTTTGAAGCGGCGCAAGCCTTGGAAGTTATACAGTTGCTCGCCGCGACGGAACACCATCGAGCCCAGGCGCTGGGTCAGTGGCGCGCCGCGTCGCGGTTGCAGGCCCGACAATGGCACCATGCCGAGGCTGAAGCGGGCGTAGCCGTGACTCTTATAGTGTTGAATCAGGCCGACCATCATGAATTCCATGGTCAACTTGGGCGCATCCGGGTGGGCGCGCATCAGGTCGAGACTGGCCAGGTCGTGGTTGTAGGTCTCGAGCAGGTTGGCGAAGGCCACCGGGCGGCCTTCGAAGCGAATGATCGCGATACGAAAGTGCTTGAGGTAGTCGTCGCTGAAGCGTCCGAGGGAAAAGCCTTTTTCCCGCACATTCTTACCGGTAAGCCAGGCGTCCGAGATGACTTTTAATTCATCCATCGGTGCCGTGCCGGGTTCAAAGATCTCCAGGGACAGGCCGTCCCGGGTGCCACGGTTCCAGGTGTAGCGCAGGTCCTTCATCTCTTTGCCCTTGGCTTCCAGGTCAAAGCGTTTCAGGTCGACGCGGGCTTCCTCGCCCAGCTTGATCGCGGTGAGGCCGATGTCCATGTAATAGGGCAGGTTCTCGGCGCGTACCTGATAGAACACCGGGCGCGCATGATGGATGTCGCACAGGTCGCGGAACTGCCAGATCATTTCGGCACGGGGCTGGGTCGGACCGATCGGGTCATACAAGGCCACCAGGCTGCGGCCGCGACGGGCATACATCAGGAACGCTTCGTCATTCGGGTGGAACAGCAGCGCCTTGTCGCCGGTCAGCGCCAGGCCGCCGTCGGGTTGCGACGATGCCATCAGGATCTTGCTGGCGCGTTCCAGCTCCTCGGGTGTCGGCAGGTGGATCACCGGGCGTGCGGTGCGCAGCAGCCAGGTCAGCGAGACGATGACCAGCAGCACGGCGGCGCCCAGCAGCGAGCGCAGGCCGCGCGGGGCATTGGCATCGAGGGTGAACTGCCACCACAGTTGATGGCTGTACGGTACATCTTGATACGCGAACAGCAGCAGCCAGATAGAAGCCCCCAGCACACAGACGCTGGCCACCAGATACAGCGGTGAGAAAGGCAGCTCGGTCAGGCGGCTGGCGCGATAGAACGAGCGGCGGAAGATCGCCAGCAGTATCGCCGTCATGGTCATCAGGCTGGCTTCTTCCCAATCGAACCCCTTGAGCAGCGAGAGCAGGGCGCCCACCAGCAGCAGCACCATGGTCAGCATCCACGCAGCCGACAGGCGTCGACGCAGGCCCTGGGCCAGCAACAGGCACAGCACGCCGATCAGGCTGGCACCGAAGTGCGAGGCGTCAATCAGGCGGTGGGGGATCAGGAAGCCGATGTTTTCCAGGCGTGAGTCGATTTCTGGCGTGGCGCCGGAAAACAGCAGGACCACGCCGGACAAAAAAACCAGTACGGCCAGCACCGGCGCCGCCAAACCCGAGGCTACCCGCAGGCTTTGCTGAGTCTGGAACAGGCGCTGCGCTTCGTTGACCAGCAGGAATACGCAGGCGATCAGCAGCGGCAGGACCACGTAGATCATGCGGTACAGCAGCAGGGCGGCAGCCAATGGCGCGGCACCGAGCTTGTCGGCGAATGCGGCGAGCAGGATGGCTTCAAATACGCCCACGCCCCCTGGCACATGGCTGAGCACACCAGCGGCCAGCGCCAGCAGGTACACGAGCAGGAACGGGCCGAAAGGCGGTGCTTCCGGCAGCAGCATATAAAGGACGGTGGCGGCAGCGGCAACGTCCAGTGCGGTGATGATCAGTTGCAGGAATGTCAGGCGGCGACCGGGCAGACGCAGGGTCCGACGCCCGGCTTTTACCAGCAGGTTGTCCGGGTAGGGTTGTTCCGGCAGGCGGCGGCGATAGATGCCGATGCACAACATGGCCGACAGCAACAGCACTGCGCCGGCAACGCCGCCGAGCACCGTTTGTGGCAAATGCAGGTAGGTCGACGCTGCCGGCAAGTTGCTCAGCGTGGCCAATGCAGCCAGCGGGGGCAGGGCGCAGCCCAGTGCCAGGCTGGCGAACACGGTCATGTGGGCGACTTCCGAAGCCCCGATGCCATGGCGTGCATATAAACGGTAGCGTACCGAGCCGCCCGAGAGCATCGACAGGCCAATGGCATTGCCGATCGCAAAGGCAGTAAAGCCGCCAAGGGCCAAGGTCTTGGCCGGCAGGTTCACCCCGGCATAGCGTGCGCCGGAAAATTCATAGCCCAGCAGAATGACAAACCCGGCGACGGCGGCGGCGAACGCACCGAGCAATGCGGGTTTGGGGACTTCCAGGATCGAGTCGTGGAGAGCGTAGAGGTCCAGCTCCAATAGCAGGTGCCGACAGGCGATCAGGGCGATTGCGAACAGCAACAAGGTCACGGCCAGCCCGATGGGTTGCCGGTATTTGCTCAACAGATCCAGCCAGCGCAAGCGGGTGGGGGCGATAGGTTGTTCTGCTGTGACGGTGTCTTGTGGTTCAGACGAGTTGGCGCGCATCAATCACCTCGTGGATTGTGCGCGACAGGATGGAGGTATCCAGCCAAGTTACCAATCCCTATGGACAAAATAATTACAAATATTAACGCGGATCACCGGGGGCGGCGACTGCGGCCATTGGTCGTAGAGGCGTAAGCATAGCGTGCAATGAGATGGACTCTACAAACCGTGTACGGTTTCATGAAAGATGCCATGCCATTGTTTCAGAAGAACTTTTTCATCGGATACAAAAAAGGCCACTCTTTCGAGTAGCCTTTTTTGATGTTTGGTTGCGGGAGCCGGATTTGAACCGACGACCTTCGGGTTATGAGCCCGACGAGCTACCAGACTGCTCCATCCCGCGTCTGTGGGCGGCATTCTACAGCCAGATGGCGAGGTGTCAACCGTTAATGAGCCGATGGGTCAAATAAGTGTGAAATAGCTGACATGTAACCTAAGTTCGCGATTGAAAACGCTTTTTGTAGTGAGCGGGCTTGCCCCGCGCCGGGCTGCGGAGCAGTCCGTGGTGAAGTGCACACTATCTTGTGTGGGGCTGCTTCGCAGCCCAGGACGGGACAGCCACAACAAAAAAGGCCACTCTTTCGAGTAGCCTTTTTTGATGTTTGGTTGCGGGAGCCGGATTTGAACCGACGACCTTCGGGTTATGAGCCCGACGAGCTACCAGACTGCTCCATCCCGCGTCTGTGTGTCGGCATTCTACAGAGGATCACGAGTGTGTCAACCTGTGAATCGAAGAAAAGCGCTTGTGGTTCAATCGGTTAGGTCTCCATGCGGGGCCATTTGAGGCGTGCGGGCCAGTAGGGCCAAGGGTTTCAGCTCTATTGGAAGGCTAATTTCGATTGAGAAAATAAATTCATCTAGGAAATTTCCTACCACTCAATCGGAAGATTCAAACTACTGGTGCTATATACAGGGGTGGATGCGATACTGGCCACCCGTTGGATTAAACCCGCCTTTCTACTTATGACGCAGCGCAAAATCATCCACGTTGACTGTGATTGCTTCTACGCCGCCATTGAGATGCGCGATGACCCGAGCCTGGCGCAAAAGCCCCTGGCAGTAGGTGGGTCGGCAGATCGAAGGGGCGTGATCGCTACATGCAACTACGAAGCGCGAGCGTATGGGGTGCGTTCCGCCATGTCGTCGCGACATGCCCTGAAGCTCTGCCCGGACCTGACCATCGTCAAGCCGCGCATGGATGCCTATAAGGAGGCGTCGAAGGAAATCCAGACGATCTTTCGCGACTACACCGACTTGATCGAGCCCCTGTCGCTGGACGAGGCCTACCTGGATGTCTCCGATAGCCCGCACTTTGGCGGCAGCGCCACGCGCATCGCCCAGGACATTCGGCGCCGGGTCTCCAACCAATTGCACATCACCGTGTCCGCCGGCGTGGCGCCGAACAAGTTCTTGGCCAAGATCGCCAGCGATTGGAAAAAGCCCAACGGCCTGTTTGTCATCACCCCGGATCAGGTCGAGGACTTTGTCTCCCAACTGCGGGTAAGCAAGTTGCACGGCGTGGGCAAGGTGACGGCAGACAAGCTGGCGCGCCTGGGCATCGAAGACTGCCTGCAATTGCGCGAATGGAACAAGCTGGCGCTGGTACGTGAGTTCGGCAGCTTTGGCGAGCGCTTGTGGAGCCTGGCCCGTGGGATAGATGAACGTGTGGTGCAGAACGACAGCCGGCGGCAGTCCATCAGTGTGGAAAATACCTACGATGTGGACCTGCCGGATCTCTCAAGCTGCCTGGCGAAACTGCCCGAACTGATGGAGACCCTGGCAGGGCGCATGGCGCGTATCGACAGCAGCTACAAGGCGGGCAAGCCGTTCGTTAAGGTGAAGTTTCATGACTTTACCCAGACGACATTGGAGCAGGCGGGCGCGGCGCGGGATCTGGAGAGTTATCAACAGTTGATGACCCAGGCGTTCAATCGCGGTGGGAAACCGGTGCGGTTGTTGGGGATTGGGGTGCGGTTGCTGGACCTGAGTGGCGGGAACGAACAGTTAGAGTTCTCCTGGTAGAAGCCGGGAAAAAATGTGGGAGGAAGCAAACCCCCACATTTGGATCTGCAGCGTTTTCGAAGCCTCAGCGTGCTCCGGGATCCGCCACCAACCGCCCCGCATCCTTGGTCAACGCCTGCAGGAATTCCTGCTGCAACTCGGGATCATTGCGGGTCAGTTCGATCAGGCTTTGTTCCAGTTCGCTGGCTTCTTCCTCCAGGCCCAGCTCCGACAGGCGCTTGACCCGGTGCACCCACTGGCTGACTTCATCGTCTTCCAGGTCGTCGTAGATCAGGCCGTGGGCTTCCAGCAACTTGCCGCGCAGGGTGCTGCTGATCGCCAGGGTCGAGTCCGAGTGCACGTCGTCCTGGCCATCTTCCACGCTGATCTTCAAGGTCGTGACGCGGTTCAGGTCCTGCTCGGCAAACGGGCTGTCCAACAGGTTCAGGCGCAGCACGCCGTTGCGGTCGGTGGTCAGCTCATGGGTCTGTTTGCCGGCGGTGACCTGGACCGGGCGCTCGCTCCAGGGCAGGCTCGAATACTCCACGCGTTTGTCGCGCTGGACTTCATCGATACCCGCCAGGTTCTGTTGCGCGCGCCCATGGGATTGCACGTTCATGAACGGGTTGAGACCGTCCACGCCGTAGGTCAGCCAGTCGTGGGTCATGCTGGTCGGCAGGTTACCGAGGGCGAAGATGTTCGCCACGTTGGCGCCCGCACCCGCGACCAAAGCCACTGCACCCAGGGGCATCTCATAGAGTTTGCGCCAGGGCTGGTAAGGCGTGTAGCGATCGTAACGACGGGTAACTTCGAATTCGGTGACCTCAAAGGTCTTTTGCTCGTGAATGCGAACCCGGCGTTGCGGCAGTTCCAGCACTTTGGGTTCGCCTACATCGATCTGCAGGCTGTGGTCGAGCAACTTACGCTCGACCCGCTCCTCGTGCTCACTGCGTTGCGACATCTGATTGGCGCAGCCGCTGACCAGCAGGGCGCCGCACAAGGCGGCGCCCCCCAGGGCTCTGGTGTTTCGCTTGAACATGACGTCTCTTGATCTGGTTTTCAGCGACGAATACGCGCCTGGAGGAAAGACAGCACGTCAGCCACCGGCAAGGGTTGGGCTTCGGCTTCGGTCCGGCTCTTGTATTCCAGATTGCCATCGGCCAGGCCGCGGTCACTGACCACGATCCGGTGCGGGATGCCAATCAGCTCCATGTCGGCGAACTTGATGCCTGGGCTGGTTTTCTTGTCGCGGTCATCCAGCAGCACTTCAAAACCAGCGGCCGTCAGTTCGGCATACAGTTTGTCGGTGGCTTCGCGTACTTGCTCGGTTTCGTAACGCAGTGGTACCAGGGCCACCTGGAAAGGCGCGAGGGCGTCACTCCAGATAATGCCTTTCTCGTCGTTGTTCTGCTCGATGGCAGCGGCAACCACGCGGGAAACGCCAATGCCGTAGCAGCCCATGTCGAGGGTAATCGGCTTGCCGTTCTCGCCCAGCACTTCGCACTTCATCGCCTTGCTGTACTTGTTGCCCAGCTGGAAGATGTGCCCGACTTCGATGCCGCGCTTGATTTCCAGGGTGCCCTTGCCGTCCGGGCTTGGGTCGCCGGCCACCACGTTGCGCAGGTCGGCCACGGTCGGCACCGGCAGGTCACGCTCCCAGTTCACGCCGAAGTAGTGCTTGTCGTCGATGTTCGCGCCGATACCGAAGTCGCTCATCAACTCGACCGAGCGGTCGATGATGATCGGCAGCGGCAGGTTCAGCGGGCCGAGGGAACCGGCACCGGCGCCGATGGCGTCGCGCAGTTCGGCATCGCTGGCCATGACCAGCGGGCTGGCCACGCCAGGTTGCTGGGCGGCCTTGATTTCGTTGAGTTCGTGGTCGCCACGGATCACCAGGGCGATCAGCTTGCCTTCTTCTTCGGCGTGCACGATCAGGGTCTTGATGGTCTTTTCAATCGGCAGATTGAATTTCTCCACCAGGGCCGCGATGGTCTTGGTCTCTGGCGTATCCACCAGGCGCAGTTCTTCAGCCGGGGCTGGACGGGACGTTTCCCGTGGCACGGCTTCGGCTTTCTCGATGTTCGCCGCGTAGTCGGAACCGTTGCTGAACGCGATATCGTCTTCGCCGGACTCGGCCAGCACGTGGAATTCGTGGGAGCCGGCACCGCCGATGGAGCCATTGTCCGCTTCAACCGCCCGGAACTTCAGGCCCAGGCGCGTGAACACATTGCAGTAAGCCTGGTGCATGCGGTCATAGGTGGCCTGCAGCGATGCCTGGTCGGCGTGGAACGAATAGGCGTCCTTCATGATGAATTCACGGCCGCGCATCAAACCGAAGCGTGGACGGATTTCATCGCGGAATTTGGTCTGGATCTGATACAGGTTCAGAGGCAGCTGTTTATAGCTGCTCAACTCGTTGCGCATCAGGTCGGTGATCACTTCTTCATGGGTCGGGCCGGCGCAGAAGTCGCGGCCATGACGGTCCTTGAAGCGCAGCAACTCAGGGCCGTACTCTTCCCAGCGCCCGGATTCCTGCCACAGCTCGGCCGGTTGGGTGCTCGGCATCAACACTTCGAGAGAGCCGGCGGCGTTCATTTCTTCGCGAACGATGGCTTCGACCTTGCGCATCACCTTCAAGCCCATGGGCAGCCAGGTGTACAGGCCCGAGGCCAGTTTGCGGATCATGCCGGCGCGCAGCATCAGCTGGTGGCTGATCACGACCGCATCGGAAGGCGTTTCTTTCTGTGTGGCGAGCAAATATTGACTGGTACGCATGGTAGGCCGTTGTCGGTTGCTTGGACTTGAAATGACTTGGGATTGTACGGGCGCAAACTGCCGCCGTACAGGCATCAGAATGCAGGGCTGTCTGTAGGCGCAGAGCTTGCTCGCGATGGGGGCGCCGCGGTCTGGCTTTTAAAGGGCCCCCAGAATCAGTCCTCTACCGGCGGATTCAACCGAATCCGCCGATTCTCCTGATACCAGTGCAACGCAATCAGCAGCAATGTCGGCACGCCCAGCATGCAGGTGATCAGGAAGAAGTTGTGGTACCCGAACTTCTCCACCATCACCCCCGAATACCCGCCGATCAGGCGAGGCAACAACAGCATGATCGAGCTGAGCAGCGCATATTGGGTGGCGGAAAACTTGAGGTTGGTCAGGCTCGACAGGTAGGCCACGAATGCCGACGTGGCCAGGCCCGAGCTGAAGTTATCCAGGGAGATGGTGAAGATCAGCATCTGCAGGTCGGGGCCCATGTCGGCGAGCATCACGAACAGCAGGTTGGTCCCCGCCGACGTCACGCCGCCGATAAACAGGATCGGCAGGATGCCGAAGCGCACGATCAGCAGGCCGCCCATGCCGGCGCCGAGCAGGGTCATGATCAGGCCGAAGATCTTGCTGACCCCGGCGATCTGATCCTTGGTAAAGCCCTGGTCGATGTAGAACACGTTGGCCATCACGCCCATCACTGTGTCGGACATGCGATAGGTGGCGATCAGCCCCAGCAGCAGCAATGCCTGCCAGCGGTAGCGCAGGATAAAGTCGTTGACCGGCGTGAGCACCGGCGCCAGGCCCCGTCGGCCCATGGCCGACAGGCACAGTGTGGTGAGAATGATATAGAGAATGGCGCGCAGGAACGCGCGGTCGTCCATCAGCAAGTCCCACAGGCTGACGCCCTGGAACAGCACGCTGGCGAAGTCGGTGTTGAACAGCTGGGTGAACATCGCCGGTACGGACACCAGCAACACGATCAGCACGAACACCGACACCAGTTGATGCACGAAGCTGTAGCGCCCGGCCTGCAACTGGGTGCGCAGCGGTACATTCGGTTCGCGCATGAACAGCGTGGTCAGCAGCGCCGGGATCATCAGCACGCCGAACAGCACATAGGTACCGGTCCAGGCCGAGTGCTTATAGTTGAAGCCGGTGGAGCCGAAGCCTTCGGCAAAGAACAGCGCACCGGCCGTGGCCAGCAGGGCGGCGATGCGGTAGCCGGACATATAGCTGGCGGCCAGGGCGGCCTGGCGGCTGTCGTCGGCGATCTCCAGGCGATAGGCGTCGACCGCGATGTCCTGGGTGGCGGAAGCGAAGGCCACCACGACGGCAATGGCGATCAGCCAGGACAGGTGTTTCTGCGGGTCGCAGAAGCCCATGCCGATCAATCCGAGGATCACCAGCGACTGTGCAAGCACCAGCCAGGAGCGACGACGTCCGAGTTTACCGAGCAGTGGCAGGCGCCATTGGTCGAGCAGCGGCGACCAGACCCATTTGAAGGCGTACGCCAAACCGATCAGGCTCGCATAGCCGATGGTCTCGCGGGCCACACCGGCCTCACGCAGCCACACCGAAAGCGTCGAGAACACCAACATGTAAGGCAAGCCGGCGGCAAAGCCGAGCAACAACAGCACTAACGTCGAGGGGCTGGCATAGGCGGCGAGCGCGGCGCGCCAGGTTTTACGGGGCATGGGCTGGAGTCTGCCTCAGATTCACGGAAACAAAGCGCGCACTCTAACCGCTGTGCTCTACCGGGCGCCAGCCATGGCGCTGAATATCCACGCGATTGTTGCGCACCGTGACGCCCTCGTCACGCAAGCGCGCCCGTTGCTCGTCGCCTGAGGCGCTGCCCACCGGCAGACTTATCCGACCACCGGCACCCAGCACGCGATGCCAGGGCAATGTGGTGCCCTCGGGAAGTTGGCTCAAGGTACGACCCACCCAGCGCGCGGCGCGTCCCAGCCCGGCCAGTTGCGCCAGTTCGCCGTAGCTCACCACGCAACCGGCGGGGACTTGCGCCAGGGTCAGGTACAGCGCGGTGCGGCGCATTTCGGCGGGGGTTTGTGGGGCATCGGCAGGCTGATTGACTGTGGGCATATCCGTTGGGATCTTCGGTCTTTTGTAAGAAACGTCTGTAAGTATGCTGTTGAGAATTGAACTCAACACAAATCCTTGAGTCAGTCCTAGCTATCTAACACGATAATCGCCCCTTTTCGCCAACCTTGAGCTCCCCATCCGCTTATGTTGTCCAGAACCCTGCTGTGCCTCGCTGTCTTCAGTGCCTCCACGCCCCTGCTGGCCGATACCGTCTGGTTAAAAAACGGTGATCGCCTGACCGGCAAGATCAAGGTCTTCGACGGTGGCAAGCTGCTGATCCAGACCGACTACGCCGGCGCCATTCCGGTGGACTGGAAGCAGGTGAAAACCCTGGAGAGCGACCAGGAGTTGCTGGTCAAGCAGGACGCCTACACCGGCGAGAAGGCCAAGTCCCTGCAGGCGGCGGACGATGGCAAGGTGGTGCTGGCCAATGGCGAGGCGCCCAAGACCGTCGAGCTGGCAAGTATCCAGCAGATCATCAAGCCCAAGCCGGTGATCGAAGACCTGGTGTGGAAGGGCAATGTCGACATGGCGCTGGACTACAAGCGCGCCGAAAAAGACACCAATGACTACGACATCGACTTCAAGACCACCGCGCGCCATGGCCAATGGCGCCATACCGGGCAGGGCGAGTACAACCGCGAGTTCCAGGACGACGTCACTACCACCGACAACTGGGCGCTGGAGTATGACCTGGACCGCTTCATCACCGAGCACTGGTTCTGGCAGGGGCGCCTGACCTACAAGCGCGATAAGGTTGAAGACCTGGCGCGCCAACGTACCGTCGGTACCGGCCCGGGCTACCAGTTCTGGGACGACGAACTGGGGGCGTTCTCCCTCGGCTCGCTGGTCAACCGCACCGATTACGAGTACGCCGATGGCGGCAAGGACAACTTCTATTCCTTGGCCATGAAGTGGAACTACAACCGCTACCTGGTGGGCAAGACCGTTGAGTTCTTCACCAATGGCGAGGTGGGCAAGCCTATCGACGGCCCGGCCGAGTACTCCCTGGATGCGGAAATGGGCCTGCGCTATAAAGTCACCGAGTGGGCGTCGCTCAACCTCAAGGCCGAGCGCGACGTGATCAGCGGCGATTCGGAAAGCAGCCTGAGCAAGACCCGCTATACCGCAGGCTTCGGCGTCGCCTGGTAATCGAGCCGCTGGCAACCGGCGCGTAGATTGATTACCTTGTGTTGAGATCCATTCCCATACGCTATGGGCGGCCGAATACCCGAGGAGTCATACGTTGAGCACGCAGGTTGCCAAGAACGCCCGAGAGCTGTTGCTCAAGGAATACCGTGGGGCTCTCTCCACACTGTCCAAGGCCATGCCCGGCTTTCCGTTCGGTTCGGTCGTGCCGTATTGCCTCGACGAGCAGGGCCGCCCGCTGATTCTGATCAGCCGTATCGCCCAGCACACCCATAACCTGCAAAAAGATCCCAAGTGTTCGCTGCTGGTCGGCGAGCGTGAAGCGGATGATGTGCAGGCCGTGGGGCGCCTGACCTACCTGGCCGAAGCCGAGAAACTCGAGGACCCGGTCGCCATCGAAGCAGCGGCCGAGCGCTATTACCGCTACTTCCCCGATTCGGCCAACTACCACCAGGCCCACGATTTCGATTTCTGGGTGCTCAAGCCGGTGCGCCACCGTTATATCGGCGGGTTTGGCGCGATTCACTGGGTCGACCAATTGACCCTGGCCAATCCCTTCGCGGGCAAGGCCGAGCGCAGCATGATCGAGCACATGAACAGCGACCACACCAAGGCCATTGCCCATTACGTCGAGTTGGCCGGCTTGCCTGCTTTCGAACCTGCGCAATTGGCCGGCATCGACAGCGAAGGCCTGCACCTGCGTATCGGCCAGGCCCTGCACTGGCTGCCGTTTGCGGCGTCTTGCAACACGCCGACACAAGTACGCGAAGCCCTGGTTTCATTGGCCCACGCCGAGGTCTGGCCGAAAAAAGCCGCCGCTGAAGCTTGAATTCACGAAACGGCGACGTCATCTAAGGTGGACTGGCAAGGCATTCTTGCGTTGAGGAACCTTTTGATGCGCCCTTTTTTATTGCTCTTTCTGCTGTTCCCGGTGTTGGAGCTGTTCGTATTCGTTCAAGTCAGCGGTGCGATCGGGTTTTTCCCGGCCCTGTTGCTGATCATTCTCGGCTCGATGCTCGGCGTCCTGGTGCTGCGCGTCGCCGGCCTGGCCACGGCGCTGCGTGCCCGTGAGAGCCTGAACCGCGGCGAACTGCCGGCCCAGACCATGCTCGAAGGCCTGATGATGGCGTTGGCGGGCGGCCTGTTGATCCTGCCGGGCTTTATCAGCGACGTAGTGGGCCTGGTGATGCTGCTGCCGTTCACCCGCAAATTGCTGGCGGGCAAGATGCGCCAGCGCGCCGAAGAGGCCGCTATTCGCCAACGTGCGTTCGCCGACGACCTGCAACCCCGTGGCGGCCCGGCTCCGCGCCAACCGTTGGGGCGAGAAGGCGACGTGATCGAAGGCGAGTTCGAACACCGCGACAGCAAATAACCGCTTCACTGGCACGGCACCTTCGGGTGCCGTGGTGCTTTTATAGGCTGGCAGACGCAAAAAAAATCATCGCCGGCCCCTTGTAATAAGCTTATGCGCCCTTATGTAACGGTCACCGCAAGGTTTCTGGTGGCGACACCGGACAGACTTCCGTGTTTCGCCCAGCGAACCGCGACCGGCACTGCCGGAATACAACCCGCCGGTATCGATACCGGCCGATGAAAAACACAATTAGGAGAGATCGACAATGAGCAAGCTTCGTCCTCTGCACGACCGCGTCGTAATCCGTCGCAGCGAAGAAGAAAAGAAAACCGCTGGCGGTATCGTTCTGCCAGGTTCGGCTGCTGAAAAAGCCAACCACGGTGTGATCGTCGCTGCAGGCCCAGGCAAGACTCTGGAAAACGGTGACGTACGTGCGCTGGCCGTTAAAGTCGGTGACAAGGTTGTATTTGGCCCTTACTCCGGCAGCAACACTGTGAAAGTCGACGGCGAAGACCTGCTGGTTATGGCTGAGAACGAGATTCTCGCCGTTCTGGAAGACTGATTTCCCCGCTCATTTTCCCGTTACTACAAAGTATTTAAGGAATATCGATCATGGCTGCTAAAGAAGTTAAATTCGGCGATTCCGCCCGTAAGAAAATGCTCACCGGTGTCAACATCCTGGCTGACGCAGTAAAAGCGACCCTGGGCCCGAAAGGCCGTAACGTGATCATCGAGAAGAGCTTCGGCGCTCCGACCATCACCAAGGACGGCGTTTCCGTCGCCAAAGAAATCGAACTGGAAGACCGTTTCGAAAACATGGGCGCGCAGCTGGTCAAAGACGTTGCCTCCCGTGCCAACGATGACGCAGGCGACGGTACTACCACCGCCACCGTTCTGGCTCAGGCGATCGTCAACGAAGGCTACAAGGCCGTTGCTGCCGGCATGAACCCGATGGACCTCAAGCGCGGCATCGACAAGGCCACCATCGCCATCGTCGCTGAGCTGAAAAACCTGTCCAAGCCTTGCGCCGACACCAAGGCTATCGCCCAGGTAGGCACCATCTCCGCCAACTCCGACAGCTCCATCGGCGACATCATTGCCGAAGCCATGGAAAAAGTCGGTAAAGAAGGCGTGATCACCGTTGAAGAAGGCACTGGCCTGGAAAACGAACTGTCGGTTGTCGAAGGCATGCAGTTCGACCGTGGCTACCTGTCCCCGTACTTCGTCAACAAGCCGGAAACCATGGTTGCCGAGCTGGACAGCCCGCTGATCCTGCTGGTCGACAAGAAGATTTCCAACATCCGCGAAATGCTGCCAGTGCTGGAAGCCGTTGCCAAAGCCGGCCGCCCACTGCTGATCGTTTCCGAAGACGTTGAAGGCGAAGCCCTGGCGACCCTGGTTGTGAACAACATGCGTGGCATCGTTAAAGTCGCAGCCGTCAAGGCTCCAGGCTTCGGCGACCGTCGCAAGGCCATGCTGCAGGACATTGCCGTCCTGACCGGCGGTACCGTTATCTCCGAAGAGATCGGCCTGAGCCTGGAAAGCGCCACCCTGGAAAACCTGGGTAGCGCCAAGCGCGTGACCATCTCCAAGGAAAACACCATCATCGTTGACGGTGCTGGCGTTGACGGCGACATCCAATCGCGCATCACTCAGATCCGTGCCCAGGTTGCCGAGACGTCTTCGGACTACGACCGTGAAAAACTGCAAGAGCGCCTGGCCAAGCTGTCCGGCGGCGTTGCAGTGATCAAGGTTGGCGCGGGTTCCGAAGTTGAAATGAAAGAGAAGAAAGCCCGCGTTGAAGACGCCCTGCACGCAACCCGCGCAGCCGTCGAAGAAGGCGTGGTACCTGGCGGTGGCGTCGCGCTGATCCGTGCCCTGGAAGCCCTGACCAACCTGGCCGGCGACAACGCTGACCAGAACGTCGGTATCGCTGTGCTGCGTCGTGCGGTTGAAGCACCGCTGCGTCAGATCGCTGCCAACTCCGGCGACGAGCCAAGTGTTGTGGTCAACGAAGTCAAGAACGGCAAAGGTAACTACGGTTACAACGCTGCGACTGGCGTCTATGGCGACATGATCGAAATGGGCATCCTGGACCCTACCAAGGTGACTCGTTCCGCGCTGCAGGCCGCAGCCTCCATCGGTGGTCTGATCCTGACCACCGAAGCTGCAATCGCTGACAAGCCAAAGGCTGAAGGCTCGGCTGGCGGCGGTATGCCAGACATGGGCGGCATGGGTGGCATGGGCGGCATGATGTAAGCCAGCCTTACCCCTGTACTGAAAAAGCCCCGCCTGCAGTGATGCAGGCGGGGCTTTTTTGTGGGCGGCGGCTTGGGCTCAGGTGGGCGCCGCGCGCTTGGATGGCCGGTACAGCAACAGGCAATACAGCCCCAGGCAGATCAGCCAGCAGAAAATTGCCGTCCACACGTTATGGGAAAAGAAGTGCGCGCCTTGCATCATACGGCTGACGGAAAAAACGCTGCCCAAGCCGACGGCGAAGATGAATGCGTAGCGCGCCAGGCGCGGCTGCCGGTCACGCAGTGCAAAAAACAGGGCGAACAAGGCGAACCCGGTGGCGGCATGACCGCCTGGCCAGCAGCGCCCGGGTTTATCGGTGGGCGGGCGAGGGCTCAGCAGTTTGCTGTAGGTTTCCTGACCGCCGAATTCCTGGACGCTCCACGGGCACTGGACGCCGGTGATGGTTTTCAGCGGAGCGACAAACGCGGTCGCCAGCCCGAGTGACAGCACCAGGCAGCCCAGTTCACGACGATAGGGTTTGAGCCGTCGGAGAATAAACGTGCCGGCAAATCCCAGGATCGCCAGGACCGAGAACAGGATGACCAACTGTTTGGCACGATCATGCAGGATGTCTTCGAGGAAGAAACTGTAACGCCCGATGAAGCCGCCCTCCGCGCCGTTGTAGAACAGCTTGGCGAGGTTCATGTCCAGCGAGGTCAGCTCCAGCAGCAGCAATAGGAGCGCAGCGCCGCCGGGGATGCCCAGGCAGAGCCATAGGTTGAGAGGTTTGGAGACGGGGACGGCGGGGGTGGTTCCCATGGTGGACCCTGGTGAAAAACGTCCCGTACTGACCTGTACGGGGCGTTTTGGTTAGCGCGTGCTCAGTGCCGGGGCCTCTTCCTTGGGCGCTCTCCAGCTCAGTAACTGTTGTTTGAAGTCATAGCTGGCGGCCTGGTAGTAGGTGATCGCCCGCTGGATCAACGGGTCATCGCTGCCGACCCGCAACTCCTGGCTCTCACCCAGGGCCTGGTCATGGCGGCGCAGGCCCAGGCGTGGGCTGAGAATGGCCAGGTCCTTGCCGTCGAACAGGCCCAGGTGCTGGTAGTTGCCGAGCACCACCCGAGGTGGCAGTGGGTTGTCTTGCAGTAGGTTGCGACCAAAGAAGGTGGATTCGTAGCTCAGGTTGAGCAGGCCCAGCAGCGTGGGCGCCAGGTCGATCTGGCTGGCCAGTTGTGCGCTTTCCCGTGCGTCGATCAGCTTGGGCGCATAGATGAACAGCGGAATCTGGTAGTTGGTGATGGGCAGGTCTTCCTTGCCTGCGCTGCCGGCGGTGTGGTCGGCGACGAAGATGAAGATCGTGTTATCGAACCAGGGTTTTTGGCGGGCGGCTTCCAGGAATTGGCCGATGGCGTGGTCGGTGTATTTCACCGCGCCGTCGCGGCCATTCCCGGATTTGATGTCGATACGCCCATCCGGGTAGGTGTAGGGGCGGTGGTTGGAAGTGGTCATCAGTTGCAGCAAAAAGGGCTGCTGCTTCGCGTAGTCGATGTCGGCCAGTTTCAGGGTTTGGTTATACAGGTCCTCGTCAGCCATGCCCCAGGCGTTCTTGAACGAGATTTCTGACTCGGGCACGCTGCTCTGGTCCACGACGCGATAACCGTTGCCGCTGAAAAACGCGTTCATGTTATCGAAGTACCCGCGCCCGCCGTACACAAACACGCTGTCGTAACCGACGGCCGTGAGCTGTTGCCCCAGGCTGGCGAAGCCGCTTTCACGACCGATGCGCTTGACGATCGAGCGCCCGGGCGTGGGTGGAATCGCCAGGGTGATCGCCTCCAGGCCACGGTCGGTGCGAGTGCCGGTGGCATAGAAATTATTGAAATACAGGCTCTGTTTACGCAGCGCATCCAGGTTAGGCGTGAGGTTGCGCTCGTCGCCGTTGCTGCCCATGTACTTGGCGCTGAAACTTTCGATGGTCACCAGCACGACATTGGGTTTGCGCGGCGTGCCCGGATTGGTGATGGCGCGGCGGATATCCAGCGAGTCCTGGCCGATAAAGCGGGCGTTGGGTTCGCTCAGCTCTGCACGCAGTTGCGTGGCGATAACCTCAGTCGGCAGGGTTTTGTAGAACTGTGGGTAATCCAGTTCGTTGTTACGGAATGCGGCAAAAAACTGATACGGACCATTGCTGGCCAGTTCGTTCTTGTAGGCGTTGCCACCCAGGGCTCGCGGGCTGTCCTGGCTGATCAGCTGCAGGCTGAGGCCAGCAATCACCAACAGGGCCAGGGCATTCACCAGGCGACCGCGCATCGGCGGCAGTGGGGCGCTCATCGCCGCATTGAACGGCTTGCGCAAGGCCAGGCTCAAG
Organism: Pseudomonas sp. 8 R 14; assembly: GCF_900005955.1. Lineage (NCBI taxonomy): Bacteria > Pseudomonadati > Pseudomonadota > Gammaproteobacteria > Pseudomonadales > Pseudomonadaceae > Pseudomonas > Pseudomonas sp. 8 R 14. Next base: position 19,234 of record NZ_CVTH01000043.1, read on the forward strand.
ACAATCGCCAGCATGGCGAGCAGGCTCAGCAGTTTGCCGATCGGGTAGGACTCGAGCAGGTTGTTCAACACCTCGTCGGAGTACACCAGGTAATCGACGGCAATGAAGTTGAAGCGCACGCCGAATTCATCCCAGAACAGCCACTCGGCCACCGAGGTAAACAGCATGGCGAACAGGCTGACGGTGAGCACGGCCTGCAGGAACCAGCGGTGACCGCGACGGCGCCACAGCACGGGCGGGCACAGCAGCAAATACAGACCCAGCGGCAGTGCCGCATACGCCAGGAAACCCAGGTCGTACAGCAGGCCCACGCCAAACACCGGCAACAGGTTGCCGCCGACTTCATCCAAATGGGTGATGAGCAGCACGCCACGAGAGAGCAGGAAAATAACCAGCCAGGCACCGGTTACCAACAGCAAATAGCGCATTGGCGCCGTCTTGAGCAACCCCATGTCCATGTTCCTTATATCAATGGGGGCGATCTTCTGCCTGACACTGTAGTCAGTTTGTGAAGCTATAGTGAAAAACTCGTTGGTAGGCTGAATCGGTTGAAAACCTATATTGGCACGCCTTTCCGCTCTATCCCTGAGCCACACTTGGCCTTAAGCTGCGCGAGCCAACACGGCCGTTACCGCGTACGGAGACACTGCCCATGCGAATTCTACTGGTTGAAGACAACCGCGATATTCTGGCCAACCTGGCCGACTACCTGGGGCTAAAAGGCTACACCGTGGACTGTGCGCAGGACGGTTTGTCGGGCCTGCACCTGGCCGCGACCGAGCATTACGACTTGATCGTGCTCGACATCATGCTGCCTGGCATCGATGGCTACACCTTGTGCAAACGCCTGCGTGAGGACGCGCGCCGTGACACGCCGGTGATCATGCTCACCGCTCGCGACCAGTTGGATGACCGGCTGCAGGGCTTCAAGTCCGGCGCCGATGACTATTTGCTCAAACCGTTTGCCCTGTCGGAACTGGCTGCGCGCATCGAAGCGGTGCTGCGCCGTGCCCAAGGTGGCGGTCGCCGCGCCCTGCAAGTGGCTGATCTGAATTACGACCTCGATACCCTGGAAGTGACCCGCGAAGGGCGCCTGCTCAAGCTCAACCCGGTCGGCCTGAAGCTGCTCGCGGTCTTGATGCAGAAAAGTCCCCACGTATTGCGTCGGGAAGTGCTGGAAGAGGCGCTGTGGGGCGATGACTGCCCGGACAGCGACAGCCTGCGCAGCCACGTGCACCAGTTGCGCCAGGTGATCGATAAGCCGTTCGCCAAGCCGTTGCTGCAAACCGTGCATGGTGTGGGTTACCGCTTGGCCGAGGGCCGTGATGGAGTTTAAGCAAAGCCTTGCCCAGCGGATCATCATCGCCTTTGCCTTGATGAGTGCGTTGGTGGCGGGGGCCTTCGCCATGGGCATCGTCGCCACCGTGCACCTGGTGGAAGAGAAGTTGATCTCGGCAGGCTTGGGCGGTGACCTGCAGCGCCTGCTGCTGATGGACACCGTCGAGGACTGGCGGCACCGGCCCGAGCCCGACCAGCTGTTTTACTTCAGCGGTGGCCCCGGGGATTTTGAATTGCCCAAGGACCTGCGGCATCTGGAACCAGGGTTTCATGAGGTGTTTCGCGAGGCGCTGTCGTACCACGCGATGGTCGAAGTGGTCGACGGTCGGCGCTATGTGCTGCTGCAGGATCAAAGCGATTTCGAAGAGCGCGAGCGCGTGCTGTTTGCCGTGGTGCTGGTGGGCTTCGTGCTCAGCCTGGCGCTGGCGGTATTCCTCGGCTGGGTGCTGGCCCGTAAAGTGATGGCGCCGGTGGTGCGCCTGGCTCGCCAGGTGCGGCACCGCGACCAGTTGCTGGGCCTGGCGCCGCCCCTGGCACCGGACTACGCGGCCGACGAAGTGGGTGAGCTGGCGGTGGCCTTCGACGCCACGCTGGGGCGCCTGCGCCAGGCGTTGTCCCGCGAGCAGTTGTTCACCAGCGATGTCAGCCACGAACTGCGCACGCCTTTGATGGTGCTGGCCAGTTCCTGCGAACTGTTGCTGGAAAACCCGGCTATCGATCAGCGTGGGCGTAACCAGGTCGAGCGAATCGCCCGGGCCTGCGAAGAAATGCGCGAACTGGTGCAAACCTTCCTGATGCTGGCCCGGGCTCAGCATGATGACGGGAGCATGTCGCCTAGGGCCAATCTGTCCCAGGTCGCTGATGATCTGCTCGGCATCTGGCGCGAGCCCATCGAACACAAGGGCCTGGAGTTGATCTACCAGCCGGGCGACCCGCTGGATACGCGCTACAACGCGACCTTCCTGCATGCCGTGATGGGCAACCTGTTGCGCAATGCCCTGCATTACACCGAAAGCGGCTTCATCCGGCTGACCCTGGAGCCGACCGGGTTTGTGGTGGAAGACAGCGGCGTCGGCATTCCCGAAGACAAGCGCGAAGCGATGTTCGAGCCGTTCGTCCGCGGCAGTGAGAAGCGCGGCGAGGGTCTGGGGTTGGGTTTGTCACTGGTCCAGCGCATCTGCGAGAACCAGGGCTGGAGCGTTACCCTCAGCACCGTGGAGCCCAATGGCTGTCGCTTTCATGTCCAGTTGAGTCAGGTCAACGCCTGAACGTTCCCGCTGCCGTTATCCTGCCAGAGATCCCCGTAATTCGGCGAAGATGGCCCCATGATATTGCTTGTATCTGTAAAGTCTTGAAATATATGAGATTGGACAGGACAAGTTTTTCACAAGGGGTTGACCTGTTGATCACAGGACGCTGCTTAAGGTTGTAGGCATCAGCAACTGGAGATCCGTTGATGCCTACCCCGATCAAGCTCGAATTTTCCGAAAAGTACGACGATCAGCACGCCCACGAATATTTGCTCAAGCATCAGGACAATCTGGCTCGCCGGTTGTCCCACAAACGCGACGAGCAACTGGCCCGTGGCGCGTTGGCGATGGCCGGCGAGCCTGGCCTGGTGCTGGACCTGCCGTGTGGCGCCGGGCGTTTCTGGCCGCTGCTGGCGGAAAAACCCAACCGTGTGATCATCGGCGCCGACAATTCGGCCTCCATGTTGAAGGTCGCGATGGCCGCCCAGCCCGCAGAAGTGGTGAAAAGGGTACGACCCTTGCAGACATCTGCCTTCGATATCGATTTGCCGGATAACTCAGTCGACAGCATTTTCTGTATGCGCCTGCTCCACCACATTGGTGATCCGGCGCACCGTCAGGCAATTCTGCGGGAGTTTCAGCGGGTTACCCGTGACAGCGTGATCATTTCGCTGTGGGTCGATGGCAATTTCAAAGCCTGGAAACGCAAGCGTCTGGAAGGAAAGCGTCGCAAGACAGGTGAGCAGGAAGGTTACCAGAACAGATTTGTGTTACCGGCTGCTACTGTTGAAGCAGAGTTCGAGCAAGCCGGATTCCGTGTTCAGGAATCCCTGGACTTCATACCGCTGTACGCCATGTGGCGGGTGTATGTATTGCGCAAGAGGTAACAGGATGGCAGTTGAGTGCGTAGCAGGCAGTCACGTAGCTCCCGAAGAACGCTTCGATTATTTCTGGCGTCAGCAAGGCGAATGGGTCGAAGAGCCCAATCGCCGGCGTGGCGGTGAAAGTGGTGTACAGCGTGTAATGACTGCCAATGGCCGTTTGCTCTACAGCAAGCGCCAGACGGGCCATATCTACCGCAGTTGGCTGCACCCGTTCGGACGCCCCACGGTGCTGCGCGAGCGTGATGCCCTCAGGGGCCTGCGACTGCTGGATGTTCGCGTGCCCGAAATGGTCTTTTGTGAGGCGCGTCGTGACCCCGAGCACCACTGGAAGGCGCTGCTGGTAACCGCCGCCCTAGACGGCTTCGACGAAATTGAAAACTGGTACGCCGCCGGTGGTCGCGAAGAGTATGGCGAGCAGGTGCACGAGCGCTTGCTCAAGGAGTTGGCTGCCACCCTGGCCCGCATGCACAAGGGCCGCTGGCAGCACGGTTGCCTGTACATCAAGCATATTTTCGTGCGGGTGACGGGCGAGGGCGACTCGGCCCAGGTGGAAGTGGCGCTGCTGGACTTCGAGAAATGCCGCCAGCGCTTGACCGCTTATCGGGCAGCCTCCCATGACATGTTGCAGTTGCGTCGCCATTCGTCGTGGAACAGCACCGACTGGGAAAAACTCAGCTACTTTTACCAGACGGCGTTTGGCAGCGCTATCAAGGGTTTAACCAAATGAAGCTAGAAATAGCACGAGGTTTGTTCCTGGTCGGGGCGATGGGCATTGCGGCCCTGGCCCTGGCCGCATGGGAGCAACCTCGCACACAGGTGCTCAGTGCGGTGCAAGGGGGCGGGCAATGCCTGTTGCCCCGCGTCGCCAAGGCGAGTGCGGCGGTCAAGCCTGATCATGAGTTGCTGTTGTTCATGTTTGGGATGTCCCAAGGGATGAGGCCGCAGAGTTGAAACGATTCAAACCCCCGAAGAAGGGCCTTGCGATGCGAGGCCCTTTTTTTTACCTTCCAACCTTACTCGCAACGCGGCTGCTACAAGAGCCTCACCCCCGTAGATACCGTCTTATCGCAAATCCGTAGATACCGTCTTATCCAACACCGCGCAAATCCGTAGCAGCTGCCGAGCGCAAGCGAGGCTGCGTCAGGCGCGCTGCCGATTCAGGCTCGAGCCGCGGCCGACGCAGCCTCGCCAAGGCTCGACAGCTGCTACGGGGGGGCGGTGTTGGATAGACGGTATCTACGCAGGTCAGATCAGATGCAGGTGGTTATCCCAGAGCCCCGCCGGTAATTCCAACGGTTTGGCGACCAGCTGTTTCTGGCGGCAATCGTAGTAGCGGCAACGGCCCTGGCCCGAGGTGACGACAAACCCGTCCGCCACTGCGCCGACGCCTGCGCAATCGGGCAACGGTCCATCCAGGCGCAGCTCGGCGGTGTCCATGTCCCAGATAAAGAAGCGGTTACCACGGGGTGCGGTCAACGCCACCAGGCGCAACTCGCTGTGCACGGCGACGCTGGCGGTGTAATGCCCCATGGCCTGCAACTGCTCATCGGCCACCGGGAACGCCACGAACGGCTGGCCCGGGCGCTTGATCGCCAGCAACTCGGAGCGCTCCTGGGACGGTCCCATGAACTGCTGGCCGGTGAGAAGGGTGCCATCGCTGGCGATGCCCATATGGCGCACGCTGTTCATCTGCTGGCCGAGGGTTTCCTTGCTGATCAGCGTGCCGTCACGGTGCATCAGCACCAGGCTCGGTTCCATGGCGTTGAGGTTCATCTCCACGCGGCTTTCGGCTTCGGTGCGAATGCCGCCGTTGGCTACCACCAGGGTTTCGCCGTCGGGCATCCACGACACCTGGTGCGGGCCGATGCCATGGGTGGAGATCTCGCCGCTGTGCACCAGGCGCTCGCCTTCGAACTTGTACACACCGAGCAGGCCACGGCCGGGGTCTGACGTGTCGTTCTCGGTGGCGTACAGCCAATTGCCGCTCTTGTGGATAACCGCATGGCCGTAGAAGTGGCGGTTGGCGTTCGAGGTGAGGGTTTGCAACAGCGCGCCATTACGCAGGTCGATCAGGTAACTCTCGGTGCCTGGGCGGCGGGCAACAAACAGCGCAATCGGCAGTGTCGGGTGGTTGATGATGTCGTGGCAGCGCTGGCCGACCTGGGTGGCAAACACCTGCTTGCCGTCCAGCTGAAAGCCCACGGCATAGTGCTTGCCGTCTGCATCATCGCGCGCCGACAGCAGCAGCGGGCCCCTGTCTTTCCCTTTGAACAGCGTCCAGCCACCCAACGTGAGTGCGCTGAGCAGCACGCTGCCGATCGCCAAAGCCTGTCGCCTGAGCATCATCAGTCACCGTCGTTGGCATTGAAGCCCAGTTGGATCCCCAGCGCCTTGGCCAGCTCGCCTTCGTGCAGGCGGTGGACGACGTTGAGGCTGTCGTAGATGTCGTTGAGCTGCTGGCGTCCGGCGTCATCGTTCAACAGTTCGTTGAGGGTGCGCTGGTTGCTGGCGAACAGTTTCAGCGCGGCGGCATAGGCCGCGTCGATCTTGTCGGCCAATGGCTTCTGATCCGCCGGCAGCAAACCACGCAGGCCCTTGTTGTCCACGCCCACCCACACGGTCTGGGCGGCGGCGAGGCTGGCTTCCAGGCTTTGCAGGGACGACTGGCTGCGCCATGCATCGGCCTGGAACGGCTGCGGGATGCCCTTGGTCTGGCGGCCCATGGGCGTGCCGAGTTTTTTCTTCAGGGTGTCCAGTGCGGTCACTTGTACGCGCAGCAGATCGGCGATGGCTTCGTGGGAATCAGCGTAGCGCTGGTTCGGAAACTTACTCATCTGCGCGAGCATGCCGTCGGTGCTGTTCCAACTGGCCAGGATCTCTTCGGCCAGGGCTTTCTGACGATCACCGATGGCCACCAGCAGCGGGCAGTAACGGGCTTTCTGCGCCTCGTCGGCGATGTCGGTCCTGGCGTCGTAGAGGATGTATTCGTAGGCCGACAGGCCCTGAACCACCACGCTGGACTTGGCCAGTGCGGCGCCGTCGATCTGCGGCTGGGCGGCGACCAGTTGCTCGACCTGACGGCCCACGAGGTTCTTCTTGTCCGGCCAGAACTGCACCTGCCACGAGCGGTTGCCCTCGGCCAGTGGACCGATCAGCAGCGGCTGCAACTCGGCCCAGGCTTTTTGCGCGTGGAGGAAGTCGGCGCGGGCAGTGTCCAGGCTTTCCTTGCCCTGGCAGTAGGCCAGGGCGCTGACGGCCAACTGGCGGTCGGCTTCGACCCAACGGCTGTAGGTCGGCAGGATCACTTGCTTGGCGATCGCCGCCGAGGTCACGGCTTGCGGGTCTTGTGGCGAGCAGGCACCCAGGGCGAGGGCGGCCAGGCTGGTGAACAACAACTTGGGACGGAACATGTCGAGCTCCCTTCTGTAATTGGGGCGAAGCTTATAAAGAATTCAGGAACGCCAGCAACGCAGCGCGCTGCTCGGCATTGAAGGACAACACATGCTGCTGCGCCGCTTGTGCTTCGCCGCCGTGCCACAACACGGCTTCGAGCAGGTTGCGGGCGCGGCCGTCATGCAGGAACTGGGTATGGCCACTGACGGTCTGCGTCAGCCCGATGCCCCACAACGGCGGCGTGCGCCAGTCGCGGCCACCGGCCTTGAATTCTGTGCGGTTGTCGGCCAGGCCTGGGCCCATGTCGTGCAACAGCAGGTCGCTGTAGGGGCGAATCACCTGGTTGGCCAACTCGGGTTCGGCGGCATTCGCAGCGGTGGTGAACGTCGGTTTATGGCAACCCTGGCAACCGGCCTGGTAGAACAGGTTTTTCCCGGCCAGCACCTGCGGCGTGTCGACGTCGCGGCGCACGGGCACGGCCAGGTTGCGCGTATAGAACAGCACCAGGCGCAGGATGTTGTCGCTGACTTCCGGCTCGTCATCGGGGCCATTGCCGTTGGGTGCCTGTTTGCAGGCGACTTGGGCGTCGGTGCAGTCATCGAAGGGTCTCAGGGAGGTGGTGAGGCCCATATCACCAGAGAACGCGTGAACATTTTGTTGATTGAGATTGGGTTGCCCGGCTTTCCAGCCAAAACGCCCGAGTACGGTTTTTTGCTCGGCGTCATCCCAGACCCGATTCGCGCGGCCGACGAGGGCTTCCTTGTCGGCGGTCTTCGGGTCGGTATTGCGCAGGATGTCTGCGTCGCTGATGGCTTCGAGCAGGCCCAGGCCGATCATCGGCGGGGCGATGCGTGCGGAGAAGCGTGTATCTGGATGCATCGGGCCATAGCCGAGCTGGGTGATTTGCAGGTCGGGTTTGCGCAGCTCGATGACGGTGCCGTCCTTGAAGGTGACGTTGACCGGCGTGTAGTCGACGCGCACCTTGCCTTCCGGCGGCACGCCGGGCACCGCCATGTCCTGCAGTTGCCCGCCGTAGACGGGCTCGGGCACCACCCCGGCTTGCTCGATGAGCTTGGCGTAGGACGGCTGCTCCTGGATAGACAGGGGGATCGACAGGCGCACCAGCATCGACACCGCATTGGCCGCGTCGGGCAGCGGCGGGTGGCCACGGCCGTCCTTGATATGGCAGTTCTGGCAGGCGTTGGTGTTGAACAGCGGGCCCAGGCCATCCCGGGCGGTGGTGGTGGACGGCGCGATCACCCAGGGGCTGCGAAAGAAGCTGTTGCCCACGCTGAAATCCAGGCGGCGCGTGGGTGACAGGTTGGCCGAGGGCAGGGAAAACGCATTCTGGTCGCGCTTGTTCACCGTCGTCGCGCCGCCCGCTCGCGATTCACCCGGTTCGGCCTTGGTGAAGCGTGGGGCGTCGTCGCAGGCGGCCAGGCTCAAGGCCATCAACGCTGCGCACAGGCGAAAAAGCGAACGAAACATCGAGTTTCCCGGACGAAGGCTGGAAATAAGGTCGCAAAGTCTAACAGGGCGGGGCGGATTGAATAAGAGCAATTATCGTTTGGTGGCATCCCGATTCATTCCCGCTAGAATGACCGCACATTTTTTTCTGGAGGTGGCCAATGCAGGCTCTCGACGCTTTGCTCAACCGTGTTTCCGTGCCGCGTTTGCTGGAACCGGCACCGACCCAGGAGCAGCGCGATGTGCTGTTCGCCGCAGCCATGCGTGCGCCCGACCACGGCCAACTGCGCCCTTGGCGTTTCCTTACCGTGGAAGGTGCCGCCCGTGAGCAGATGGGCACGCTGTTGGCCGAAGCCGCCCGTTTGCAGGACGCCGATGCTCCCCAGGCTGTCATCGAAAAGGCCCAGAACGGCCCGCTGCGTGCACCGCTGGTGGTGGTGGTGATTGCCCGCCTGCAGGAGCACTTCAAGGTGCCCAAGTCTGAACAACTGTTGGCAGCCGCCTGCGCGGCCCACGGCATTCTGCTGGCGGCCTATGCCCAGGGGATTGGTGCGGTGTGGCGCACGGGTGAGTTGTCCTATTCGGCCCACGTGGCCAAAGGCCTGGGGCTGACGGCGGATGAGGAGGTGATTGGCTTCCTTTATTTGGGTACACCGCAGAACCCGCCGCGTACGGCGCCGAAGGAAGATGTGGCGGCGTTTGTGAAGGCCTGGACGGGTCTCTAAGCAGTAGGCGATCAAAATGTGGGAGGGGGCTTGCCCCCTCCCACATTTGACCATTGGTGTGTCTTACACCTTGAATTGATCCATGAGTTTCATCTGCTGGCTGGCCAACGCATTGAGCTGGCTGCTGATGGCCGCCGATTCGGTGGCCTGGCCGGTGAGGGTTTCGGTCACGGTGCGGATCGCCGAGACGTTGCGGTTGACCTCTTCGGCCACGGCGCTTTGCTGCTCGGCGGCGCTGGCGATTTGCAGGTTCATGTCGCTGATCACCGTCACCGCATCACTGATCTTGCCCAGGGCCTGCGCGGCTTGATGGATCTGCCCGGCGTTACTCTGGGCCTGGCTCTGGCTGGAGTGCATGGTTGCCACCACGCCACGGGTGCCGCTCTGGATGCGTTCGATCACCAGGCGGATTTCCTCCACGGAATCCTGGGTGCGCTTGGCCAGGTTGCGCACTTCGTCTGCCACCACCGCAAACCCCCGGCCGCTTTCCCCGGCGCGTGCGGCTTCGATCGCCGCGTTGAGCGCCAGCAGGTTGGTTTGCTCGGCAATGCTGCGGATCACTTCCAGGACTGAACCGATCTGCTCGCTATTGACCGCCAGGGCTTCGACTTCGCCCACCGCTTTGCTGACTTCTTCGGCGAGGGTGGTGATGTCGCGGGTGCTCTGCTCGATGATCGACATGCCTTCACGGGCCGACTGATCGGCGCCGCGTGCCGCGCTGGCGGCATTGGAGGCGCTGTTGGCGACGTCATGGGCGGTGGCGCTCATTTCGTTGGACGCCGTGGCCACCTGGTCGATTTCGCGGAACTGCACCTGCATGCCTTCGCTGGTCTGGCGTGCGATGGCCGAGGACTGGTCAGCCGTGCCACGGGCTTCGGTGATGCTCTGCTTGATCTGCGCGATGGTCGGTTGCAGCTTATCGAGGAAGCGGTTGAACCAGTTCACCAACTCGCCCAGTTCATCTTTCTTGGCATAGGCCAGGCGCTGGGTGAGGTCGCCGTCGCCGCTGGCGATGTCTTTAAGCATGGCTGCCACGCTGTTGATCGGACGGGTCACGCCGGTGGCGGTGAGCCAGATCAGCAGCAAGCCGAGCAGGCCGGCGGCGGCACCGACCAGCAGGGCCTTGAGGGTGCCGCTGGCCTGGGCTGCGTCGAGCACGCCTTGAAGTTTCGTGCTGTCGGCAAGCATCACGTGTTTGGGCAGTTTGATCACTACGCCCCAGGCTTTGGCATCGGCAATGGGCTTGACCGGGTAAACCGCGCGGATGGTGTCGCCTTGTTCGCGGTTGACATAGCTGCCACTGGCGAGCAGTTGCACGATCTCCTTGCCTTCTGCACCGAGGGTGTCGACCAGATTTTTTCCAACCTTGGCGGGTTCGCCACTGTAGGCCGCAATCAGGCCGTTGCTGGAAATGATCTCAAGGTGTGCCGCACCGTCGAACAGCTCTTTTTGCGCGGCGTCCGTGCTGGCTTGCAGGGTGTTGAGGGCGATATCGACACCGACCACGCCAATGACTTTCCCGTCCACGATCATCGGCAAGGAGATGGTGGTCATCAGTACCGGTGTGCCGGTCACCGTGTCTTCATATGGGTCCAGCAGGCAGGTGCTTCGGGTGTCCCGGGGGCAGGTGTACCAAATGTTATAGGGCGTTCCGCTGAGGTTGAGGGTGGTCTTGGTCAGGTCTTCCTCGAGCATGATGGTGTTCAAGGGTTCACCACCGACGCGGTTCCAGTAGCTGGAGAAGCGGCCTTTTTCATTGGACGCGCGGGTCTTGTCATTGGCGAACTCGCTGTCCTTGCCGTCCAGGCCATTGGGCTCGAACGCCAGCCAGATGCCGAGCACTTTGCTGTTGCGTTCGAAGGTGGTTTTCAGGCTCTGGTTGAGTTCTTCACGCAAGGCGCCGGGGTCCAGCGAGCGCTTGGTGGCCAGGTTGCGCAGGTCTTTGACCTGATCGGCGATGGCGGTGATCACGGTAAGATTTTCACCAAAGGTTTTCCGCAGCAGCACGGCTTGCTCCGCTGCCTTGGCTTGCAGCAGGTTCTGCACGCTGCTGGTGAGCATTCGCGAGCTTGAATCGCTGATCAGATGGTCGTTCTGGTTGGTTTCGTAAAGGTTGATGCTGATGATCAACGCTATTACGCCCAGCAGACATAGCCCGGACAGCAGCACGATTTTCAAACGTATGGAGAGGGTGTCGAACATAGGTTCACTCGCGAATGGGCGTGTGGAAATGCATGCAATCCAGGGCCAAGTCCATTCAGCGCTATGTCTGAAACATCGGCGTAACAAATCAATTCATGAGAGATAGGCGATGGGCGGTAGGAAAGCGGCTACAGCCGGCGTCACACGGGCTGTGCGAGCCGTTCCGGGCGTGACCAGATCCACAGGTTGCCCAGGCTCATCCCGGCAATCGCCAGGTAGATCGGCCAGCCGTGGTCGAGCATCACCAGCATCAGGATGGCGCACAGCAGCATGCTCACGGTGGCACTGACTTTGGCCCGGCGCGCGATGATCCTGCCGTTGCGCCAGTTGAACAGGATCGGTCCGAACAGGCGGTGGTTTTCCAGCCAGGCACTGAGGCGCGGTGAGCTTTTGGTCGCGGCCCAGGCGGCCAGGAGGATGAACTCGGTGGTGGGCAAACCCGGCACCACAATCGCCAACAGCCCGATGCCCAGGCTGACGTAGGCCAGCAGGCCGAAGAGGATCTGTGCGATTTTCGAGGTGGATTGGGGTTTGCGGGTCATGGTGTGTGCAAAGTAGGGGATAACAAAAGAGTCGGCATTGAAATGCGGTTTAAATGTGGGAGGGGGCTTGCTCCCGATAACGGTGCATCAGCCAACAAATAGGTACCTGACCCTCCGCCATCGGGGTGCAAGCCCCCTCCCACAGTTGATTGCATTTCAATGTGGGCGATCAGGCCAGTTCAGGGGCGCTAGCGTACGCCTGTTCCAGCAACACGGTGAAGCGTACAAACGCATCCACCGCGCCTTTTTCCGCTGCGGCTTCTTCCTCGGCGCTCAATTGCAACGCATCCAGGGTGCGAGTGAAGCTTTTCCAGCCTTCGGCGCGACCACCGGCCGGCTCACCCAGGTGGCGGGCACCGAAGGTTTCGCTCAGGCCCAGGCCTACGGCGCGCTTGATCAGGAACGCAGCGCCCAGCTTGGAACCTTCGGACACGAAGAGCCAGCCCAGGGCTTCGGCCTTGCTCGGGTTCTTCAGTGCGCCCGCGACCGGGGCGGGCACTTCGGTGTCCAGGTCAGCCAGGTCCAGCTTGGCGGCCTCGGCGCGGCAGCGTTCGGCCAGGTCGGGCACGATCTTGATCAGTTCGGCATCGTTGTACAGGGCTACCAGTTCTGACTGGAACAGGTATTGCGCCACCACGAACCGCGCGAAGTTGGCCTGGGTTTCAAACGGGGCGTGGGCCTTGACCAGCGCATCCAGCTTGGTATGCGGCTCGTTGGTGATCTGGTTCAGGCGCTGGGAGCGCAGGCTTGGGCGTTCTGCGGTAGAAGAAGCGGTCATGAAAAAGTCCTTGAGAAGGGGGAGCGCCTTATGGCCCTTAAAGAGAGCTGTTATCAACTAGACGAACAAGAAGACGCGGCACAGTAAAAAATCCTCACCTCGCCGCTGAAATTTCGACGAGGTGAGTCGGGTGTCGTCAGATGTCCCAGATCAGGTTGATCGCAACGTTGCGGCCCGGCTGGGTCAGGCGGTCGAGGTTGGCCGGTCCGGTCACCGCGGCTTCGCCGACACTGTCGTAGCTGCGTACGTCATCCCAGTTCCAGTACTTCTTGTCGGTGAGGTTGTAGAGGCCGCCGTTGATGGTCACGTCGTTGGTGACCTTGTAGAAGGCGGTCAGGTCGACAACACCGAAGCCCGGAGTCTTGAAGGGCCCGCTGGTGTCGCCGTCCGGCGCGTGGAAGGTACTGCTGTCGACGCGATCCTGCTTTTTCACCAGGGTCCAGCTCAACAGACCACCGTAGTTGTCCTGGTCGTAGCCCAGGCCAAACACGCCCTTGAGCGGGTTGACGCTGTTCAGCGGCTCGCCGTTATCGTCGTTACGACCGTAGGCATAGGACACCGAACCCTGGGTGTAGAGGCCCTGCGGGGCGCCGAATGCATCCAGGTTCAGGCGCCCTTTGGCTTCGGCCCCCTTGATGGTGGCGCGCTTGATATTGATGGCCTGGAACTGTTCGACCGTGCCGCCGACGACGGCGTTGTCCTCATCGATAAAGTCGCGGTACTTGTTGTAAAACACGGCGATTTCAAAGGATCCCTCGTCAAATTTGCCGCGAATCCCGGTTTCGATGCCCTTGCTGGTTTCTGGCTTGAGGTCGGGGTTGGGTTCGACGGTGTAGCCCAGGTTGAGGTTTTCAAAGCGGCCGTACAACGCCTTGGCGGATGGCGTACGGAAACCTTCGGCATATTGGCCGAACCAGGTGTATTGATCCGTCAGGGCGTAAGTCAGGCCGAACTTGGGCGTCACACGGTGCCAGGTTTTTTCCTTGTCGCTCACCGGGTCCGCGCCTGTCGGGTTGACGGTGTTGAGGAACGCCTGGGTCAGCTTGGGTTTGAGCTGGGTGTAGTCGTAGCGCACGGCGGGCAGGAAGGTCCATTTGTCCCAGCTGATCTGGTCCTGTGCGAACAGCGAATACGTGTTGATGGTCGGGTCGGGGAAGTCGCTGGACTTTTTCACGCTGTCAGTGGCAATCGGGCTGGGCGCGCCGATGGCGGTGCAGCCACTGCCGACGGCCACACAGGTCGCGCCGCCCTCGCGCGAGCCGGTGACTTTCTGCTGCTTGAGGGTGGTGCCGTAGGTCACTTGGTGATCGGTTTCACCGAGGCTGAACGCTTTGTCCAACTGAGCATCGAAAATCCACTGTTTTTCCTGGTACAGCGTGTCGCGGGTACGCAGGACACGACGACCTGACTGATAGATCTCGGCAGTGGTCTGGTCGGTCTTGGCGATCTGGTAGTTGAGGCTGGTCTTGATCCGGTCGGCAATCGGCGACTCAAGGGCGAAGCTGTTTTCCAGGCCGAAACGTTCGCGGGTAATGGTGTCGTTACCACGGCGATCACGGTACAGGTTGAAGCCTCGGCCGCCGATGAACGGGCCGCCCACCGCGTTCTTCAGGTTGACGTCGCGATCATCCTTGTACTTCTCATAGGTCAGGCCCAGGCGGTTGTCATCGCCATAGTTCCAGCCGAGCTTGGCCAGGATGTTGGTGGTGCGCGCGTCCTCGGGGTTGGCGCCGGTACGGGCCAGGCCGGTGGCGTTGTTGCCGTCGTAGGATTCGGTCTCATGGCCATTGCGCTGGCTCAGGTGCAGCAAGCCATCGAAGTCCTGCACGCGGCCGGCGACGGTGCCGGAGGTCAGCCAGCTTTCGTCGGCGGAACTGTAGCCGGTCTTCAGGCGTGCGCCGACGTCCTGGCCGGGCTTGATGATGTCGTCCGGGTCGAGGGTGAAGTAACTCACGGCACCGCCGATGGCGCTGCTGCCGTAGAGGGCCGAGGCCGGGCCGCGCAGGATCTCGACGCGCTTGACGATCTCCGGGTCGACGTAGTTGCGGCGGGTCTTGGCGTAGGGGCCGTTGAAGAAGTTGTCGGGCACTTCCACACCGTCCACCTGGGTGAGGATGCGGTCGCCGTCGATCCCGCGGATGTTGAACCCGGCATTGCCGGCACGGGTGCCAGCGCCGCCGACCGAGACGCCCGGCTCGTAGCGCACCAGTTCACGGATAGTGTTGACGTTCTGGCGGTCCAGTTCTTCGCGATCATGCACGCTGACGGTGCTGGGTACGCTGTTCACATCCTGCGCGTTACGGGTGGCGCTGATGGTCACCTGTTGCAGGTTGAGGGTGCTGCCCGTCGTGCGCTTTTCCAGGACGATGTTGTTGTTGCCCAGCTTGCGGTAGCTCAGGTTGGTCCCCACCAACAGCCGGTCCAGGGCTTTCTCCGGCGACAGGGCGCCGCGCACCCCAGGGGACGACACACCCTGGCCCAGCTCGGCGGGCAGGCCGACTTGCCAGCCGGTCACGCTGGTAAAGGCGTTCAGCGCCGAAACCAGTGGCTGTTGCTCGATGCTGAAGCTGTAGTTGCCGTGGTTGCGGGCGGCAGGTTCGGCGGCAGTGGCGGCCATCACTGGCGAACCGGCCAGCAGGATGGCGGCGGTCAGCAAGGACAGCACGGGGGAGGAGGACCGGCGGTTGAAACGAGAGGACATCGAGAGCGCTCCGGAAGGTACGAATCTTATAGTTGCGAACCGAACCAAATAGGAATCAGTTGCATTGGCTAAGACGAGACGTACCGCCGAAGGCTATCGAGTAAAAATAATTCTCATTTAGTTCAAAATCACCAGCGCGGGGTATTCCGACAATGTGGCTGAGGTGATGTGGGCCAGGGAGCGCACCACATCCAGGGGTTGGTCGAGGCGGTAGTTGCCGGTGACGGCAACGCTGGCGAGCTTGTCGTTGGTGTTGACGATCCAGCCGGGGTAGTAGCGACGCAGCTCGGCGAGCACTTCGCTCATCGGGCAGTTTTCGAAAATCAGCCGGCCTTGCACCCAGGCCAGGTCCTTGCTGGCATCCAGCCGGGCCGGTTGGCCAAAGCCCTTGGGCCCGATGCGGATGCTTTCGCCGGCACTCAGGCGCACGCGGGCATCGTCGAAGGTGTTGCTCAGGTCGACATCGCCGCGCTGCACCTGCACCTGGGCTTCGCCGTTGAGGTAGCGCACGGCGAAGGCGGTATCACGCACGCTGGCGCGCACGGGGCCGGCGTCGATTTCCAGGGGCAGGCCATGGCCGGGCATGATTTCGAAAAAGGCTTCGCCCTGGTACAGGCGGACGATGCGCTGGTGGTCCTTGATGCTGCTGGAAAACGCCGAATTGGTGTTCAGCAACACTTTCGAGCCATCGTCCAATTGCAGGCGCTGGCGTTCGCCCACCACCGTGAGATGGTCGGCTTGCAGGCGTACCGGCAGGTTGCTGAAGCTGAACAGGCCGATCAACAGCACGGCGGCGGTGGCCAGCGGTTTCCAGTGCGGCTTGATCCGGCG